>DCFY01000080.1 GCA_002315155.1 Megamonas sp. UBA1792 | reverse complement strand
CACGCTTTGATAAAAAGATAAATTTACAGGTGATGAACGGGAAAGTACATTACTTCAAATGCTACAGAGAGGCTTTTATGGTGAGAGAAGGCTGCAGACGAAATAGTGGAAATGCACCCGGGAACTGTTGCACTGAATGGAGTAAGTGCCGACGTAGACAGGCGTTAACTGTATTGAGTGAGATGAGAAATCATCTAAACAGAGTGGAACCACGGGCCTGCGTCTCTGCAATAGGGATGCGGGCTCTTTTTGCGTTTTTTTTAGGAGGGGTACGATGAAGTTGATTTCTCGATTGAAAAAAGATATTCGTGTAGTCTTTGAACGTGATCCGGCAGCAAGGAGCGTATGGGAAGTGATTTTTTGCTATCAGGGACTGCATGCAATCTGGATGTACAGGATGGGGCATTATTTGTATAAAAAAGGCTGGATACTTTTGCCGCGCATGATATCGTATTTTTGCCGCTTTTTGACAGGTATTGAAATACATCCGGGGGCAACTATTGGTGAGGGGCTGTTCATTGATCATGGTACGGGTATTGTAATTGGTGAAACAGCTGAACTTGGTAAAAATGTCACGCTGTACCAAGGAGTTACGCTGGGCGGGACAGGTAAGGAAAAGGGGAAGCGTCATCCAACGATTGGCAATAATGTTGTTGTTGCCTCAGGAGCAAAGGTGCTTGGATCATTTACGGTGGGGGATCATGCAAAGATTGGTGCGGGTTCTGTTGTTTTAAAGTCAGTACCAGCATATGCGACAGTTGTTGGAATTCCGGGACGTGTTGTACTCATGCATGGCGAAAGGATAAAAAAGCCGGGACAAGAAGGAAAGATTACGGTGGATGAAAAAATCCTTGAACTTGAAGAGGAACAGGACGTCGATCTTTCGCATGATGAATTGCCGGATCCTGAATCGGAAATGATGCAACTCATGATGCAGAATATAGAACGTTTGGAAGAAAAGATAAATCATTTGGAAAAGGAGCTTGAGCGAAAAAATGATGAAGGTATATAATACACTTACAAATAGCAAACAGGAATTTAAGCCACTGAAAGAGGGGGAGGTTGGTATCTATGTCTGTGGTGTAACACCATATAATTATCCGCATATTGGTAATGCACGTCCATTTGTAACATGGGATGTGATTAAGAGATTTTTTAATAAATGTGGTTATAAGGTAAAACATATACAGAATTTTACGGATATTGACGATAAGATTATTCGTACAGCAAATGAACAGGGTGTTAAATGGAGTGATATATCCGAGAAGTATATTTCAGCTTATTTTCAAGCAATGGATGCACTCCATGTCCGGAGAGCAGATGTATACCCAAAGGTCTCTGAGCATATACCGGATATTATTGCGATGATTCAGACACTTGTTGATAAAGGCTATGCTTATCCGATGGAAGGCGATGTCTATTTTAGTGTTGAAAAATTCGATGGATATGGCAAACTCAGCGGCCGTAAGCTTGAAGATATGCAGGCGGGTGCACGTATTGATGTGGATACGCGCAAGCATCATCCGATGGATTTTGCTCTTTGGAAGGCAGCAAAGCCGGGAGAACCATCTTGGGAAAGTCCATGGGGGAAGGGACGTCCTGGCTGGCATATTGAGTGCTCGACGATGTCGCTCAAGTATCTGGGTAAGACCTTTGACTTTCATGGTGGTGGAAGTGATCTTATCTTTCCGCATCATGAAAATGAAATAGCACAGTCGCAGGCCTGTTGTTCAGATCCCCATAGTTTTGCTCGTTATTGGCTGCATAATGGGTTTATTACGATTAATCAGGAAAAGATGAGCAAGTCGAAAAATAATTTTTTTACGGTACAAGATATCCTAAAAAAATATTCTGGTGAAGTTCTTCGCTTTTTTATTTTGCAGACACATTACCGTAGTCCGCTTGATTTTGCTGAGGAACGTCTTGCTGAAGCACAGACGAGTCTTGGCCGCTTGAAGAATTCAATGGATAACGTAAAAGAAATGATTCGGATGGAGTCACTGAGTGATTCTTCCGCGACTGACCTTTTGACTGAAGCTGAAAATGAAAAGAAAATGTTCTATGAGGCAATGGAAGATGATTTTAATACAGCACTGGCAATCAGTCACATGTTTGCACTATCAAAAGAGATTAATATTTACTACAACATGATTACCAATGGGAAAATGACCTATGATGCAGGCAACTTTACAAAGGTAAAGGCAATCTACGAAGAAATGGCAGATATTATTGGTATTTTAGAAGATGATGTACAGTATCAGGGAGAGAATGAAAAAATAATAGAAGATCTGATGAAGATTATTATAGAACTGCGTCAGCAGGCACGTGCAAACAAAGCCTGGGATGTAGCGGATAAGATCCGTGATGATCTTACTAAGATGGGGATTACTATGGAAGATTCACCAACAGGTGTGCGGTGGAAAAAGCATGAAGTTTGATCATTTCAAATATTTAATAGATAGTATGTTTTTACCGGATGAAAATGGTAAGGTGCAAAAAAGATATAGTGGCATGGATGTAAGAACGATTAATCCACTAGTACTTGCCTATATAGGGGATGCATATTTTCATCTTTTTGTCCGCGGTAAGCTTTTAGCTTATGAACAGAACAAGGTACAAGTGCTAAACCAGTTCAGCGCGCAGATTGTTTCAGCGGTATGGCAGGCAAAAGCTTATCGTGGAATCGAAACTATGCTTACAGAAGAGGAGAAGATGATCTTTAAGCGTGCCCGCAATGCGAAAAGTCATGCACCGCGGGCGGCAAGTGTAGCAGAATATCATATGAGTACGGGATTTGAGGCGCTTTTGGGAACATTGTATCTAAAAGAAAGTTATGATCGACTTTATGAATTGGCAGAAGCATCTTTTGAAGTGATTTCAGAAGCGATGATGACACATGTAAGCAGTAAAAAGTAAGGAGAGCATTTTATGATAAAAGTAAATTTAATTGAGCATACAAAGAATCCGGAACGTGTTGTTGCGATGTCAGCAAGACTTTGCTATTCTCCGGCAGGGGCGGCAGAACTTGTCGAAAAAATGACGGATGCACAGGTGGAAAGACTTGTAAGTAAGATTGTGAGTATGGGACATGCTTCAACAATGGAACATGTGTCGTTTACCTTTGCAATCGAGGGTGTGTCACGTGTGCTTACACATCAGCTTGTACGCCACCGTGTTGCTTCTTATTCGCAGCAGTCACAGCGTTATGTAGCAGAACATGATTTTGAGTATATCGTGCCGCCCAATATTGCGGCAAAACCGGAGGCGGCAGAGAAGTTTAAAGCGCTTATGATGCAGATACGTACCACCTATAATGACATGGTAGAACTTGGTGTGCCCAAGGAAGATGCTCGCTATGTATTGGCAAATGCAACGGAAACAAAAATCGTGGCAACTTTCAATGCACGTGCACTGATGCATTTCTTCAATCTTCGTTGCTGCAACCGTGCTCAATGGGAAATTCGCGAAATGGCATATCAGATGTTGAAAGAAGTACAAAGCGTTGCGCCGTTGCTTTTTAAGAATGCGGGGGCGTCTTGCGTCGATACAGGGCATTGCCCGGAAGGAAAAATGACTTGCGGAAAATTTGATGAGATGATAAAAATGCAGAAAGAATAGAGAAAATAATATGGAAAATAAGAAAAATAGAGAAGGTTTCTCCAAGGGGAAACGAAATGATAAAAAAGAAATACCATATAAACATATTGAGCGACATGACGAACAATTTACCCGAAAAGAACGGGACCCAAGAGCAAAAACAGAACTGATTACGGAATCAGTAACTGAGCTGCCGAACGACGTCGTTGTTGGACGCAACGCCGTTATGGAAACACTGAAAAGTGGACGTTCAATCAACAAATTACTTATAGCCAAGGGTGAACAACAGGGATCTATAAGGGAAATTATTGCGCTGGCAAAAGAAAAAGGTATTATCATGCAGACGGTTGACAAAAACAAACTGGATACCATTGTTCATGGACTTCGCCATCAGGGGGTACTGGCATACGCTTCACCGATCGACTATGTTGGGGTGGAGGATATTCTGCATGCTGCTGAAAAAAAAGGCGAGGCACCGTTTCTGCTGCTGCTGGACGAAATTGAGGACCCCCATAATCTTGGTGCAATTCTGCGTACGGCGGATGCAGCGGGTGTTCATGGTGTACTTATTCCCAAACGTCGTAGTTGTCCGCTTTCAGCGACTGTAGCAAAAACATCTGCAGGAGCTATAGAATATGTTCCAGTAGCTCGCATTGGCAATGTTGCGCAGACAATTAATATGCTTAAGAAACGAAATATGTGGATTGTAGGGGCAGATATGGATGGCACACAGGACTACTATAACGCAGATCTCAAAGGAGCGCTTGTACTTGTTATTGGGAACGAAGGCAAGGGTATCAGCCGATTGACAAAAGAACTATGCGACTTTCTTGTAAAAATACCGATGCGCGGCAGGATTAATTCGCTCAATGCATCTGTGGCGGGTTCGATTCTTATGTATGAATCACTGAAGCAAAGAATTGCAGTAAAGGATTTGGTAGATAAATAAATGTATAGGGGCCGATTCCAATGAAGAGACAGAAAAGGGAACATTTTATCGTTGATGGATATAATGTAATCAATGCGTGGCCGGAACTTATTGCTTTACGCGGTGATCTTGAACATGCAAGAGACACCCTGATTCACATTCTGGCGGAGTACGGTGCCTATGAAAATTATGATGTTACAATTGTATTTGATGCTCTTTTTACGGCGGATGAAGAGCATTGTGAAAAGCTCAATGAGCACTTGGATCTTGTATATACAGGTGAAGGGGAAACGGCGGACAGTTATATTGAGCGCCTGGCTTATGCTTCTGTCCGGCTAGGCAGAGAGGTGCATGTTGTGACATCGGATGGAGCAGAACAGTCGGTTATTTTGGGAGCGGGTGCTTACAGGATGCCATCAGGTGAACTTCATAAAGCAGTACAGAAAGTAAAGAAAAAAATTCGAGACGAGTATACAGGCGATCGGGTGTTTCCTGTTAATCGCAGTGAACTTGGCTCGCGTATTGATGGAGAAACGGCAGCGAAGCTTGATAAAATAAGAAAAAGTTAGTAGTAAAAGTACAAGGATTCAGGAAATGCAGGCTTTTAGACTTGACTACATGGAGTGGCTAAGGTATAATTTCTTTGATAAAGGATAAAATGTAAAGTGCATGAAATGTGTTTTCATTTGACTTGGAGGACGGGGCGATGAAGGTTAATATACAGAATACAGAAGAAGCTGTCAATGATTTCGAAAATATGACAGATGAAGAGATCGTCGCTGAAATAAAGGATAGCAGTAATACTATCGCACTTGATTATCTGATTAATAAGTATAGAAATTTTGTGCGGGCAAAGGCACGGTCTTATTTCTTAATCGGAGCAGATCGGGAAGATATTATTCAGGAAGGTATGATTGGTTTATATAAGGCAATTCGTGATTTTCGGAATGACAAGTTATCTTCTTTTCGTGCTTTTGCGGAACTTTGTGTGACACGTCAGATTATTACGGCAATTAAGACGGCAACACGACAAAAGCATATCCCACTGAATTCGTATGTTTCTTTGAACAAACCAATTTATGATGAGGATTCGGACAGAACGCTGCTTGATGTATTGTCCGGTTCAAAGGTCTCAGATCCAGAAGAAATGGTTATTAGTCGGGAAGAGTTTATTGATATAGAGGCAAAGATGGAAGAGATTTTGAGTGACCTTGAATGGAAGGTACTTATGTCTTATCTTGATGGAAAGTCTTATCAGGAAATTGCTGTTGATCTTGATCGTCATGTGAAATCCATTGATAATGCGTTACAGCGTGTAAAACGTAAACTGGAACGTTATATGGATAATCGTGGTGAGGATGTGGATATGAGTAGTGTATATAATGGCTTAAGCTCAATCAACAGACGGCTGCATGGATTGTGCAATGATGGAAGTAAAGATATATAAAGCAGAACCGGTATCGTTTAATTACGAGCCGGTTTTTTTTATAACAATTATAAAGTTATAAATTTCAAATAATTGCAAAATTTAGCAGGAGTTTTTTTGATAAGCAAAGAATGTTTAAATATTGTCAAAATGTTTCGGTGGTAATTAAAATGGGAGGGATAACAATGACAGGTTCCGTAAGAAAAGTAATTGCGATTGTATGTGGAGGTGGTCCGGCACCAGGAATCAATAGTGTTATTTCAGCTGTAACGATGGAAGGCATTAAACATGGCTGGGAGGTCCTTGGAATTTATGATGGTTTTTCCCGTTTGGCAAAAGGTGAAAAAAAGTACATAAATTTAACCTATGATGATGTCAGCCGCATTCATTTGACGGGTGGATGCATCTTGCAAATGTCACGTTTTAATCCGACAAAGAAGGAAGCGGATTTGAAACATGTTGTTGATACTCTTACAGAGCTTGGGGTAACACATCTTGTTACAATTGGTGGCGATGATACAGCGTTTAGTTCAGCGGCGGTGTCTGAATATGCAAAGCGATGTGGACGAACGATTAATGTTGTCCATGTGCCTAAAACGATTGATAATGATTTGCCATTACCGGAAGGGGTACCCACGTTTGGCTTCGAAACGGCTCGGGCCATGGGAACGATGGAGATTGAAAATCTCATGGAAGATGCACGGACGACAAATAATCGTTGGTATTTTGCCATTGCAATGGGGCGGACTGCTGGTCATCTTGCACTTGGTATGGGGCGTTCGGCCGGAGCAATTCTTACAATTATTCCGGAAGAATTTGCAAAACCGAAAATTCGTTTGCAGCAAGTTGTAGATATTATTGTGGGATCTGTTGTAAAGCGCTATTTGAGCGGTAAAAACTATGGTGTGGCAATTATAGCGGAAGGTGTTCTTGAAAAAATTACGGTAGAAGATTTTGCCCTTTTGGGAGAGATTTGTCTTGATGAGCACGGACATATTCGTTATGCTGAGCTGGATTTTGGGCAGATGCTCAAGCAGGCAGTTCTTGCTGAAGTAAAAAAAATTGGTATAAAAATTTCTATTGTTGATAAAGAAATTGGCTATGAACTGCGTTGTGCAGCACCAATTTCTTATGATATCGATTATACGCGTTCACTTGGTTATGAAGCGATACAGTTCTTGCTTAATGGTGGAACGGGAGCAATGATATCTTTGCAAGACAATCGAGCTGTGCCACTTTATTTTAAAGATCTTACAGATCCGAAAACAGGTAAAACCAAAGTGCGCAGAGTAAATATTGAGACCGTTCATTATAAAATTGCGAGAGGATTTATGTTGCGATTGGAACAGGAGGATCTTGATGATGCAGCGATTGCTAATACGTATAAGATGAATATTGATGAATTCAAAAAAAGATATGAATATTTATTTTGAATATAACTCAATCGAAGTTTCTGGAAATGAAGGAAGTAATGAAAAACATCTTTAAATATGTATTTTAAAAAAATACTTTACAAACATATGTAAGTATGATATCATTATTTCTTGTCAGCCGGATGTTTGTATTGTTAAACAACGTGCTTACAGAATATCGCGGGATGGAGCAGTTGGTAGCTCGTCGGGCTCATAACCCGAAGGTCAGAGGTTCAAGTCCTCTTCCCGCAACCAAATGATAATAGCAGCTTAGCTGTTTTTATAGTAAATTTATCAAAGCGATATGTGCTGGTGTAGCTCAATTGGTAGAGCAGCTGACTTGTAATCAGCAGGTTGGGAGTTCGATTCTTCTCGCCAGCTCCAAATGGGTAGGTGCCCGAGTGGCTAAAGGGAACAGACTGTAAATCTGTCATCTTCGGATTACGATGGTTCGAATCCATCCCTACCCACCATTTATTTTATCGCGGGGTGGAGCAGTTGGTAGCTCGTCGGGCTCATAACCCGAAGGTCAGAGGTTCGAGTCCTCTCCCCGCAACCAATTTGTGAGGATTGCTGATGTAGCTCAGTCGGTAGAGCGTATCCTTGGTAAGGATAAGGTCACCGGTTCAATCCCGGTCATTAGCTCCATATAGCGGCGGCGTAGCTCAGTTGGCTAGAGCATGCGGTTCATACCCGCAGTGTCCGGAGTTCAAATCTCTGCGCCGCCACCAAAAAGATAAATGAACCCCTGAAAACGGGGTTTTTATTTATGTAGACTACAGACAAAGGTTATTATACAATGTAAATAATTATAAATGTTTTAAATGTATTATTGACACCGACTTTTAATTATGATAAATTATATTAGTGACATTTTGAATGTAGTTATATTTCTACAGGTAAGGAGTGCATAAGATGCGCAATGCAGTTACATTGGCCTGCACAGAATGCAAACAACGCAACTATCAGACCAATAAAAACAAGAAAAATGACCCGGATAGATTAGAATTTAATAAATACTGCAAATTCTGTAAGAAGCATACATTACACAAAGAAACAAAATGATTGTGGATTTGTGTTTATGCAGCAGTATGTTTACGGGGATGTGAAGTGACTTGACAGAAGAAAAATCGTCGACAGTTCAAAATACTGGCTCGAGTTTCAATCTCAAAAGATTTTTGGGTGAGGTCAAGGCTGAACTGAAAAAAGTATCATGGTCGGACAGAAAAGAACTTATTTCTTACACCTGCATCGTTTTTATTGCAGTAGTGATTGTCTGTGCGTTGATTTGGGTATGTGATACTGTCTTTGCAAGATTGTTCCAAATCATTCTAAGATAAGAAGGCTGGGGAGGTGAGGGACGAAGAAAACGTCCCTTAGCGATGGAATCAGAAAAGAAATGGTATGTTATTCATACGTATTCCGGTTACGAAAACAAAGTAAAGGCCAACCTTGAACGCAAGGTTCACTCTATGGGAATGGAAGATGAAATCTTCAATGTAGTTGTTCCAATGGAAGATGAAGTTGAGACGAAGGATGGAAAGAAAAAAGTAACCAAGAAAAAAGTTTTCCCTGGATATGCATTAGTAGAAATGATCGTTAATGATCGTTCATGGTATGTTGTTCGCAACACACCAGGCGTTACAGGGTTTGTTGGTTCCGGAACAAAGCCTATTCCGCTTACTGAAGCAGAAGTAAAACGTATTTTGAAGTCCATGGGAATTGAAGAACTTAGACCTGTACTTGATATTGAGGTAGGTCGAGCTGTTCATATCAACTCAGGGGCATTTGAAAATTTTGCTGCCACAGTGGCTGAGGTTGATTCTGAAAAGAGCAAGTTAAAAGTGCTTGTTGATATGTTCGGACGTGAAACCACAGTTGAGCTTGACTATGATCAAGTAGAAAAAATTTGATTGTAATTTTATTAAGGAGGTGTAAATAACATGGCTAAGAAAGTTGCTAAACTTGTAAAATTGCAAGTTCTCGCTGGTAAAGCTACACCGGCTCCTCCGGTAGGTCCTGCTTTGGGTCAGGCTGGGGTTAATATTATGGCTTTTGTTAAGGATTTTAACGAAAGAACTGCGAAACAGGCTGGTTTGATAATTCCGGTAGAAATTACGGTTTTTGAGGATAGATCGTTTACATTTATTACAAAAACTCCTCCAGCTGCAGTTCTTTTAAAAAAGGCTGCTGGACTGGAAAAAGCTTCTGGTGAACCTAATAAGACAAAAGTTGCAAAACTGCCTCGTGCAAAAGCAAGAGAAATTGCTGAAAGCAAAATGCAGGATTTGAATGCTTCTGATGTTGAAGCTGCAACACGTATGATTGAAGGTACAGCTCGCAGTATGGGTATAGAAATCGTTGATTAATACTTCGTGCAGGTGTACTTGTGGGAGGAAATACCGTTATTACCACGAAAGGGGAATTTTTAAATGGCTAAAATAGGTAAAAAATATCAAGAAGCGGCAAAGCTTATTGAAGATAAATTGTATACTGCTGATGAAGCGGTAGAACTCGTAAAGAAGACTGCAACAGCAAAGTTCGATGAAACAATTGAACTGCATGTTCGTCTTGGTGTTGACCCTAAATATGCGGACCAGCAGGTTCGTGGTGCGGTGATATTACCGCATGGTACAGGTAAGTCCAAGAAAGTTCTTGTATTTGCCAAGGGTGAAAAAGTGAAAGAGGCAGAAGCTGCAGGAGCAGATTTTGTAGGTTCTGATGAAATTGTTACGAAAATTCAAGGCGGTTGGTGTGATTTTGATGTTGCTGTAGCAACTCCGGATATGATGGGGACTGTAGGTCGCCTAGGTAAAATCCTCGGTCCTAGAGGGTTGATGCCAAATCCGAAACTTGGTACGGTTACGATGGATCTTACACGTGCAATTAATGAAATTAAAGCAGGTAAAGTTGAGTATCGTACAGATAAAGCTGGGAATGTTCATGTTCCAATCGGCAAAGCGTCGTTTGATTCGGTGAAGTTACTTGGTAATTTCCAGACGTTGATTGATACTTTAAATAAGGTAAGGCCAGCAGCTGCTAAAGGTCAATACATGCGCTCAGTTACAATCAGTGCGACAATGGGGCCTGGCATTGCGATTAATGCGTTAAAAGCATCCGGCAAAACAGAATAATTAATAATAATAAAATTTTTATTGGGCTGTAGACAGCAGGTATGATATCTATCATTGAAAGGGAAACCGCCTGCCGAAGTCGGAGTTTTAGCGTGGTTCATACCTCGCGGCCTCTGGTCTTTCAGCCGGAGGCCGTTTTTATTTGTCTTACGTATGAGAGGAGGTGTATTTCATGGCTATAACTTCAGCAAAACAAGCAATTGTCGCTGATCTAAAGGAAAAACTTATAAATGCAAAAGGCGCTGTTGTAACAAGCTATAAAGGCTTAAATGTTGCTCAGGATACGCAGCTTCGCCGTAAATTGCGTGAAGCAGGTGTTTCTTATCATGTAGTAAAAAACACGCTGACACGTATTGCTGCTAAAGAAGCTGGTTTTGATGAACTCGCAAAACATTTGGAAGGAACGACTGCTCTTGCAATATCAAATGATGATGCAGTTTCTCCTGCAAAAGTGATTTATGAGTTTATAAAAAAGAACAAACTTGAAGAAACAGAAATTCTTACTATTAAAGCTGGGCTTGTAGATGGACAGGTAATTAATGTCGAAGACGTTAAAGAACTTGCTTCTCTGCCATCCCGCGAAGTCCTTATTGCCAAAATTCTTGGCAGTATGCAGGCTCCTGTTTCAAATACGGTTAACGTATTGCAGGGTGTTATCCGCAAGGCCGTTTATGTGTTTGATGCAGTTCGTCAGCAAAAAGAGTCTGCTTAATGAACTTTTTGCTTAAATAAAAAATGAATGAAAATTTTGGAGGTATTTATAATGACTAAAGAAGAAATCATGGAAGCAATTGAAGGCATGACTGTCCTCGAATTGTCGGAACTTGTAAAAGCTATGGAAGAAAAATTTGGCGTATCTGCAGCTGCTCCAGTAGCTGTTGCTGCTGCTGCTGGTGCTGTTGCTGCTGGTGAAGAACAGACTGAATTTGATGTCATTCTTACTGGTGCTGGTTCAAGCAAGATTGGTGTTATCAAGGTTGTTCGTGAAGTAACTGGTCTCGGACTCAAAGAAGCTAAGGCTGTTGTTGATGGTGCTCCGGCTCCTGTCAAAGAAAAAATTTCCAAGGCAGATGCAGATGCACTCAAAGCTAAATTAGAAGAAGCTGGCGCAACTGTAGAAGTTAAGTAATTTAGCTTTTTCAATGCTATAGTAGATAAAATTAAAGGGTGCCTTTTGGGGTACTCTTTAATTTTTATTATAAAATGAGAAATATTTATTTGACATTTATACAAAAATGTGATAGTATTTCTAACTACAGAATGTGTAATAATTCTCGATTGCACAAGGATGCGACTGACTATCGCATATGATGTAAATGGATAGTGACATACAGAAAAAAATGTACAATGAAATAAGACGGAGAGATGGAAGCAAGGTGTTGAAGAGAAGAAGGACCTTGCCTTTTTAATGTTTCATCATTCCGTTTATTTGTGTGTACTTCTGTTTGTTTGAGTCAAATTGGGCTAAGGGGTGAAGGATTTAATGTTTAATCCTGTTCCGGTGGGCAAAAGAACCAGGTATAGCTATGCCAAAATTAAGGAAGTCATGGATATGCCACATCTTCTGGATATCCAAAGAAACTCCTATGAGTGGTTTTTAAAGGAAGGTCTACAGGAGATTTTTCATGATATCTCACCAATACAAGATTTCACAGGAAACCTTGTATTATCTTTTGAAAACTTTATGTTGGGTGATCCGAAGTATGATATTGATGAATGTAAAGAACGTGATGTCACGCTTGCTGCACCACTTCGGGTAAATGTTCGTCTTATTAATCGTGAAACAGGCGAGATTAAAGAGCAGGAAGTATTTATGGGTGATTTCCCGCTTATGACAGAAACAGGTACGTTCATTATTAATGGTGCAGAACGTGTTATTGTAAGTCAGCTTGTACGTTCTCCAGGTGCATATTATGGAGAGACAATTGATCCTACTGGTAAAAAACTATATAATGCTACTGTAATTCCAAATCGAGGCGCATGGATCGAATTAGAGACCGATGCAAATGATGTGATTTCTGTAAGAATTGATAGGACTCGTAAGCTACCCGTAACGGTACTTATTCGCGCTTTAGGGTATGGATCTAATGCGGCTATTGCAGACTTATTTGATGATGATGCTCGGATAAGAACAACTATGGAACGTGATAATACGGATTCCAAAGAAGAGGCACTTGTAGAAATTTATAAGAGACTTCGTCCGGGAGAACCTCCTACTGTGGATAATGCACAGCAGTTGTTGAATTCTTTATTCTTTGATTCGAAACGTTATGACCTCGCGACAGTGGGCCGTTATAAACTTACGAAAAAATTAGGCTGGAAACGCCGCTTGCTTGGTAAGAAGCTTGCGCAGCCTATTGTCGATAAAGAAACGGGTGAAATTGTTCTTCCAATAGATACAGTGATTGATGAATCTATGTTAGAAGCAGTTGATGATACTCGTGAAGCTGCGCTTTTTGGTGAAAATAAAATTATTGAAGTCTTTGTGCAGGGAAAAGCAGATAAATCAATGAAGATGATTTGTTCGCCAACATTAGAATATCATCATCGTACGATTACAAAAGATGATATTATGGCGTCTATCAATTATTTATTGAATCTTATGGATGGTTGCGGCAATACGGATGATATTGATCATCTTGGTAATCGTCGTGTACGCTCTGTTGGTGAACTTTTGCAGAATCAGTTCCGAATTGGTTTATCAAGAATGGAACGTGTTGTAAAGGAACGTATGACAATTCAAGATGTCGATGTTATTACGCCGCAGGCGCTTATTAATATTCGTCCGGTTGTTGCTGCAATCAAGGAATTTTTTGGTTCCAGTCAGCTGTCACAGTTCATGGATCAGCATAATCCGCTCAGTGAACTAACACATAAACGGCGTCTTTCTGCACTTGGACCTGGTGGTTTGAGTCGTGAACGTGCCGGTTTTGAAGTCCGCGATGTTCATAATTCTCATTATGGTCGTATGTGTCCAATTGAAACACCAGAAGGTCCGAATATCGGTCTTATTGGATCGTTATCGAATTATGCTCGTGTTAATCGGTTTGGGTTTATGGAAACGCCTTATCGTAAGGTAGATAAACTCAACAAACGTGTGTCGGAAGATGTTCGTTACCTAACAGCTGATGAAGAAGATGAGCTCATCATCGCACAAGCTAATGAAAAACTTGATGATAATGATTGGTTTGTTGAAGAACGTGTAACAGCGCGGTACAATGAAGAAACACTTCTCATGTCGCGTGATCGTGTCGATTATATGGACGTATCACCAAAGCAGGTTGTATCGATTGCAACAGCAATGATTCCTTTCCTTGAAAATGATGATGCGAACCGGGCACTTATGGGTGCAAACATGCAGCGTCAGGCTGTACCACTCTTGCGTACACAGGCCCCACTCGTTGGTACGGGCATGGAATACAAGGCTGCATGCGATTCCGGGGTAATGCTGCTTGCGAAGCGTGCAGGTGTTGTAGCGAAGGTTACAGCGGATCAGATACAGATACGTACTGATAAAGGTGATCTTGATATTTATAAGATGCAGAAGTACCTTCGTTCTAATCAAGGTACATGCATTAATCAACTACCTATTGTTTATAAAAATGACAGGGTCTTTGAAAAACAACCAATAGCTGATGGCCCGGCAACGGATCATGGGGAACTTGCACTTGGCTATAACATTGTCGTAGCGTTTATGCCGTGGGAAGGCTATAACTATGAAGATGCAATTCTTCTTAGTGAAAAGCTTGTAAAGGAAGATATTTATACTTCTATTCATATCGAAGAATATGAATGTGATGCTCGTGATACAAAGCTTGGACCAGAAGAAATTACAAGGGATATACCAAATGTTGCAGAAGATGCTTTGCGTGATCTTGATGACAATGGTATTATTTGCATTGGAGCCGAAGTTCGGCCTGGGGATATTTTGGTTGGAAAGGTAACTCCAAAGGGAGAAACCGAACTTACAGCAGAAGAACGGCTTTTACGGGCAATTTTTGGTGAAAAAGCTCGTGAAGTGCGTGATACATCGCTTAGAGTACCACATGGTGAATCTGGCAAGATTGTTGATGTAAAGGTATTCAGTCGTGAAAACAATGATGAACTTCCACCAGGGGTGAATCATCTTGTTCGTGTCTATATTGCGCAGAAACGTAAGATTTCTGTTGGTGATAAAATGGC
>DCFY01000166.1 GCA_002315155.1 Megamonas sp. UBA1792 | reverse complement strand
GATATCGGCACAGGAATCTCTTTTACTACATGCTCTAAAAACGGCAGCAGCCGTTCCATTTCCTCCTCTGCCGAAACAGGTACAAACCCCGGATGTGAAGACTCTGCGCCTATATCGATTAGATCTGCTCCGTCTTTTATCATTTCTTCTGCATGGAAAAGTGCCTTATCAAGCGAGTTCCACTTACCCCCATCAGAAAAAGAATCCGTTGTCACATTGAGGATGCCCATAACCATCGTTCGCTGCCCAAGCGTAAGGATCTTTCCATCCTGCCATTTATATTTTCGTAAAAGCTGCTTCATTACATTCTTTCTTTCCTTTCATGAGCATTGACCAGGCTTCGTGAGCTAACTGTGTTTGCTCGAAAAATGCGCCTCGCTTTTCTATGGTTATCGTTTTTGTTCCCTGTGCCATTTCACCGCGCATCGTCATGCAAAGTTGTGTTGCCTCCACGATAACAAGTACACCTTCTGCTGAGAGTCCATCCTTTACAGCTTCCGCAATCTGCTTCGTCATACGCTCCTGCAGCTGCGGTCGCCGGGAAAAAACCTCCACGAGATCCGTAAACTTGCTGAAACCTGCCACCCGCCCATCATGCGGCAAATAAGCAATATGCACCGCACCGAAGAAAGGAACAAGATGATGTTCACACATTGCATAAAACGGAATGTCTTTTACCATGACCATACCTTGCGAGTCCGTCGAAAAAACTTCTTTCCATACAGAAGCCGGGTCCACCCCGCATCCCTGAAAAAGATATGCATACATCTTTGCTACACGTTCCGGTGTTTTTTCCATACCTTCTGCTGTCAAATCAATACCAAGTGCCTCCAAAAATTCCTTCATCGCCGCTGCAGCTCTTTTATTCATGCAAATACCTGCCTTTTGCCCTATATTTTACTTGTGAAAAATAGTACATATTGGCCTATACACAAGCTCTCATCATACTTTTTCTATAGCTTCTTTTATTATAGGAGATATACATATAGAATGCAAAAGAAAATGAGAAGCTATGCTTCCATAGCCTCCCATTTACATCTATGTAATATCAACGCTCATAACACCATCAATATGCTTAATCGCATCAACAATAATAATATTCTTTACCCCCTGCTTATTATAAATGATAAGATCGATATAGATCATGGTTCTCTGTTCGTCCTCATCCTCGTCTGTCTTAATCTTCACACCATTAATCGCAAGCTGCATATCTTCAAGGCATTCACTTATTCGAACAATTTGTCCGGCTTTGTCAATTGTATGAATCGATAATGACAAATTCTTTTCATGCGTGACCCAGTCATCAAGACGCGACAACGTTCCGAGAGTGATAAATACAAGTGCTGCCGTAAAAAGTGCTCCGGAGTAATACCCGGCACCAACAGCCAATCCAACCCCTGCTACAACCCAGAGACAAGCTGCTGTTGTAAGCCCTGTTACCGTAAGACCTTCCTTCATGATCGCCCCGGCACCAAGAAACCCGATACCACTGACAACCTGTGCCGCCAGACGTGCCGGATCAGCATTTGTCCGCCCTTCCACACTCTGATAAATTGCCTCTGACAATACCATAATGAGACATGACCCCAAACAAACAAGAACATTTGTCCGAAGCCCTGCCGATTTTCGTCTTGACTGACGTTCGTAGCCAATAACGCCCCCCAGCACACATGCCATAGTAAGTCGCATCAAAAGCTCCCATTCTGAAACCATATCTTCATCTCCCTTCTTATTTTCTATTCTTTCATTTTTAAATAATTCCATTCTAAAATCATTTGAATTTATATTCTCATATTGTAACGTTCTTGCAAACAAAATGCAACTAAATATCTAAAGAATCTGAATTTAGTCCTGTATCTTGTTCCTGCATAACTTATCCACAAAATTGTAGATAATGTGTATAACTAAGTGCATAACTCTAGATATTCTACTCTTTTTATTGGTTTTTCCTATATTTAGTTTCAGATAAGCGATATTTTCCCCAAAATAATGTGGATAACTTTGTGTTCTTTTATGGATATATTTCTCTATGGCACTTTTTTATTTTCTTTTTTATGTCAATCAATCATCTGTTTTACCAAATATAAGAAAAAACAAAATTTATTTACTTACTTTTTGTAATGCAAATTTCTTTATAAAAAAAGAGCAGACCATCCGCATTGGATATTGTCTGCTCTTTCTGTTTATAAGCTCTTTCCTGTACCTGTTTCTGTACGAGACGGTGGTGAAGCCGGCGTCTGCTGAGGCATTGCTGGCTGTGCAGGCTGATCCGTGCTCTGCGTTGTTTTGGGCTTCGCTGAGCCAGCATCTGTTCTGCCAGATGCTTTTCCTGTATCTGTCGTCTTCTTTGTTGTACTCTTTTCACCTGTCGAAGAACCTGCTGTACTGCTCTTCTCACGGCCAACTGAAAAATCGCTGACCGGTACCGTAGTTGCTGTATTGGGAATTGAACTTTCATATTCATACTCTTCACGTTCCATTGCTGAACGCATTGAAGGACTCATTGTTATATCGAGTGTATTCGCAAGTATATTACGCAGCTTTGTAATATCCGGTATCCAATAGCTGATCTCATCAATATAGAGCGGACGGCCTGGTACCATTTCTGTTTTAAGACCATTCTTCTGCGCTTCACGCAGCGTACCAGCAAATTCAAGCATTTCACGGAAAGAGAGATCGGTTTTAACCGAACTCAGGACTTCCTTAATAATTGATGGAATCTGCGGGATGACCGATGGTGATACCATCTTATCCATTAGTGCTTTCATGAAATTCTGTTGACGATGTACACGGCCAATATCGCCTTCTTCATCACGATAGCGTACATACGTGATAGCTGTCTTGCCATCCATATGCTGCTC
>DCFY01000011.1 GCA_002315155.1 Megamonas sp. UBA1792 | reverse complement strand
GTCAATTCGCTGTCGTATCTTATTCTTCGCTCTGTCGCCCAGACAAAGCTGCCACAGCCAAATCTTACGGTGCGCTATCACAAAGGACTTAAAGATGACTTCATGAAGGAATGCATTGAAGTCGTTCGTCTTGGAACCGGCATGCCGGCATTCAATAGTGATGAAATCATTATTCCCTCTTTTATCGAAAAAGGTGTGTCTGAGGAAGACGCTTACAATTACAGTGCTATCGGTTGTGTTGAAGTTGCTGTACCAGGCAGATGGGGCTATCGCTGCACGGGGATGAGTTTCCTCAACTTCCCACGGTCTTTTATGATTGCATTGAATGATGGCGTTGATGTTGAGACAAAGCAGCGTCTTTGCGAAGGTACCGGCCATTTTACAAAAATGACGTCGTTTGATCAGGTTATGGCTGCCTGGGATAAAATTGTCCGCGAGTTTTGCCGCCAATGTGTGACGATCGATGCGTGTTGTGATATGACACAGGAAGAAAGTACAATGGATGTTCTTTGTTCTGCTCTTACGGATGATTGCATTGAGCGTGGTCTTTCATTAAAGGAAGGAGGCGCTGTCTACGATTTTATCAGTGGACTTCAGGTTGGTATTGCAAATCTTGGGGATGCAATGGCTGGTATCAAAAAGTGCGTTTTTGAAGATAAGGCTTTCACGCCGCAAGAACTATGGGAGGCACTTCTTAGTAACTATGCAGGCAAAAAAGGGAAAAAGATTCAGCAGACGCTTCTGGCAGCACCGAAATACGGTAATGATGATGACTACGTTGATTTGCTTATCCGTGAGGCGTATGATATTTATATTGACGAACTCAGTCACTATCATAATACGCGCTATGGGCGTGGACCGATCGGTGGTTGTTATTATGCGGGGACATCTTCCATTTCAGCAAATGTTCCCCAGGGTGCCAGTACGATGGCAACACCGGATGGCAGAAATGCTCATGATCCACTTGCCGAAGGCTGTTCACCTTCGCATGGTATGGATAAGAAAGGGCCAACGGCTGTATTCAAGACTGTGGCGAAGCTTCCGACTTCGAAGATTACAGGTGGAGTGCTTCTAAACCAGAAAATGACACCGCAGCTGCTGGCAAAGGAAGAAAACCGAATGAAGCTTATTATGCTGCTTCGTACATTTTTCAATCGTCTCAAGGGATTCCATGTACAGTATAATGTTGTTGCGCGTGAAACACTTATTGATGCCCAGAAAAACCCGGATAAGCATCGTGATCTTATTGTTCGTGTTGCTGGATACTCGGCTTTTTTCAATGTTCTCTCGCATCAGACACAGAATGATATTATCGAGCGAACGGAACAGAGTCTGTAAAAAATAAAATAACAAAACTCTACTGCAGATTGTGGTAGAGTTTTATTATTGAAAATATCGGAAGGGTTCTGTTTCTGATTTACCTTATAGAAGGAGCTATAGATATTTTTGTGATGTGTGGTAAAATATGTCTATAAGGGGGCGGTTTCATGGCAAACATAGTTATTGTCGGAGCAGGACCAGCGGGAATATCGGCTGCACTTTATACGGCACGGGCGAGTATTCATACGACAGTGATTTGTATGGGAAGTGGTGCCTTAAAAAAGGCAGAGAAGATACAGAATTATTATGGCTTTCCACAGGGGATTTCAGGAGAGGCTCTGGAAAGTGCAGGCATTAAGGGCGCAGAGAATGTTGGTGCAGCGATAGTCAGAGCGCAGGTCGTTGGTTTTGGCTTTACGGATCAGCTTGTCGTAAATACGGATCAGGGAGACTATCCAGCGGACAGCATCATCATTGCAACAGGATCGTCTCGTGTCACGCCACCGATTACGGGAATTGAAATATATGAAGGTAAGGGCGTGAGCTACTGTGCAGTCTGTGATGCTTTTTTTTATCGTAAAAAGAAGGTTGCTGTAGTAGGGGCTGGTGCCTATGCACTGCATGAGGTAAAGGAACTGCTGTCTGTTGTGGGAGAAGTCGAATTGCTGACAAATGGTGAACCAATTACGGTGGCCTTCCCTCCCGAGGTTCATATTCATACGATGAAAATCAGTGCAATCACGGGTGGAGATCGTGTCGAGGGCGTGCGCTTCGAAGATGGAACGTCATCATATCTTCAAGGAATCTTTGTTGCCTGCGGTGTTGCCGGAAGTGCGGATCTCGCGAAAAAAATTGGTGTGTTTACTGAGAAAAGCAACATTACCATTGATTCTAATATGGCGACGAATGTACCTGGTGTATTTGCTGCTGGCGACTGTACCGGCGGTATGCTGCAAGTTTGTAAGGCGGTTTATGAAGGTGCCAAAGCCGGGACTGAAGCAATAAAATATGTGCGAAAGAAAAAGAATATGTAGAGTAAAGAGGCTCCGGGCAACCGGGGTCTTTTAGTATAGGTGAAAATAAAATTGAAGCATTTTTAGAAAATAATTTGCATAGAAGGATATAAATTATTTAAAAAAGTTGTTTAGCACAGACAAAATAAGCAGGATTATGATACAATGAATTGTAATAAATATACTGACTAATAAAGGAAAATTGAATATAACTCCAAGCAAAAGCACCTAAGGGTTCTGACTGTGCTGCTATGCCTGAATAATCTGTCGATTGTTCGTGGAGGAATGTGGAAAACGGCATAACCTTTCATGATTTGAAAGGAGAAAAGTTTTGCAAACAATGGTGTTTGCTCAAAGACTGTTTTCTGTACACAATTGTGGAGGAAATAGTCTTTTTATTTAGGGGGAAATCAAATGAAGGTAATCGATACAGCAGACGCAGTCGGTCATGTGCTTTGCCATGATATTACGCAGATTATCAGGGACGTGACAAAAGATGTGCGCTTTTGCAAAGGACACATTATTACGGCGGAGGATGTTTCTGTATTGCTTTCGCTGGGAAAGGATCACATCTACGTTTGGGAAAAGACAGCGGGTATGCTGCATGAAAATGAAGCTGCCGAGCTTCTGCGAAAGATTTGCCAGAATGATAATATGATCTCATCTACGGTCAA
Source organism: Megamonas sp. UBA1792 (assembly GCA_002315155.1). The sequence goes on along the minus strand of DCFY01000011.1, from coordinate 731 downwards.
AGAAGGCAAGATCGAGCTAAAGGCGGTTTGCGATGGTGTACTGAAGGTCGATGTTGAGCACCTGAATGCTATCAATGATCTTGATGAGATTATCATCGCTACACGCCATAACAATACCCCGGTGAAGGCAGGTGATAAGCTTGCTGGTATGCGAGTCATTCCACTCATCATTAAGGAAGAAAAGCTAAAAGAGGCGCAGAATATTGCTGGTAATAAGCCGCTCTTGCAGCTGCTGCCATATAAAAAGAATACGATTGGTGTAGTTATAACAGGTAATGAAGTCTACAACAAACGAATTGTTGATACATTTACACCGGTGATTATGGCAAAGCTGCAAAATTATGGTCTGACAATAAATGCACATCGTATCATCGATGATGTTCCACAGCATATTACGACGGCAATCTGTGAACTGCTGGACGAAGGAATGGATATAATCATTTGTACCGGCGGTATGAGTGTCGATCCAGATGATATGACACCGGCAGCGATCAAAGCAACAGGGGCGAGAATTGTAACCTATGGTGTGCCGGTGTTGCCGGGTGCGATGTTTTTACTGGCCTACTATAAAGATGAAAAGCATAAAAAGATTGTGCCGGTCATGGGGCTTCCTGGGTGTGTCATGTATGCGAAGACAACGGTATTTGATCTTGTTTTGCCACGTATCATTGCGGGGGAGCAGATCAAAAAGCATGAGCTTACTGGACTTGGGAATGGTGGACTCTGCATTG
>DCFY01000155.1 GCA_002315155.1 Megamonas sp. UBA1792 | reverse complement strand
CCAACGACATGTCCTCGCTCATCGCAAATCGGAATAATTACCCGATTACGAAAACGGTCATATACACCTTCTGCTTTCGGTCTTTCTGCAACAAGACCACTCTCCAGTAACAACTGTGCCTGAATCCCGCGTTTTCTGAAAGCAGATGATAGCTTATCCCAGGCTGGTGGTGCAAAGCCCAAGCGAAACTCTTCAATAATCTCATCTTTTATCCCGCGCTGACTGAAATATTCTCGTGCGGGCACACCATACTTCGTCTTCATTAGACAATTATAGAAAAAATCCCGAGCCATCTCATGTACCCTGCGTAAATCAGTCAACTTTTGCTCCTGAATCAGTTCCTGCCCGGTTTTCTCACTTTGTGGCAATGAAATATTTAGCTTTTCAGCTTGCAATTTAATAGCTTCAAAATAAGAAACGTTTTCCATAAGAGATATAAACTTAAAAACATTTCCTCCCGCATGACAACCAAAGCAATAAAAAAAGCCCTGATCCGGTACAACAGAAAAAGAGGGTGTGTTTTCTTGATGAAAAGGACAGCAACCCCAATAACGATTCCCTTTTTTCTTCATTGGAACATACGATGAAACCACCGATAAAATATCCGACTCAGAGCGCACGCGTTCTACAAACTCGTCCATACTGCTGTTATCTTTCATTACACAGTTCACCCTTCATCGCACTCTTGCCCAACAAAAAATACTTTTTCAAATAAGACACCTAACCTAAATTCGCTAAGTTTTAAAAATATCCTGCTTTTTCCTCAATTTATTTTTATCTCTTATTAATGAGTGTGTCCGCTTACATGAAGCTGACTTATTACTCTTTATATGACTATATTCCATATAAATTCCTAATATCCTTTTTCCTCTTGACAAACTTTTATAAATTTGCTGTTTACACAAAAAGAAAGAGCACTTCTCTATTAGAAAACGCTCTTTTTTACGATCTATTTATTCAAAGCACCATAATGCCGATCGGTGGCATGAATATTTGATTAAAAACCTGTACAGCGTAACTATCCGTGAGTCCGGCAATATAATCAACGACAATCTGCTGCTTGCCCCAACAGTTTTCTCGCTGCAAGAACTCTGCTGGAAGCTCGGCAAAATTCTGCATAAAATACTTATAGAGCTGCTCCAGAAGAAAAGCTGCCTGCGAGCGTTCTTTTGCCAATGTTTTTGAATGATAAATATTGGCAAACATAAAGCTGCGAAAAGCATCCATGACTTCCTGCATCTTGGACGATAAAAGAATATCCCCTTTTCCCATTGATGTAAGAATCATATCGGATACCATTTCCGTAATCATCTGCGATGACTCGGTGCCAAGATGCGATCTGACCTCCTGTGGCAGATTTTCTGGTTTTAACATATTCGCCCGCAAGCTGTCATCATAATCATGGCATAAGTAAGCAATACGATCCGAGATGCGTACAATTCGCCCTTCTAATGTCTTTGGCAAATGCTTTCCTGTATGATTAACGATACCATCCTTTACAGCAAAGGTCAGATTAAGTCCCTTACCACCCTTTTCAAGAAATTCAACAACCCGCAGACTCTGTTCATTGTGTGCAAAGTGTCCGATAATTTTCTTGATCGCGCCTTCGCCAGCATGCCCAAAAGGTGTATGACCGACATCATGTCCTAGTGCGATTGCTTCGACAAGATCCTCATTAAGCTGCAAACCACGCGCAATCGTTCGGGATATCTGAGCAACCTCTAAACTATGTGTCATACGTGTGCGATAGTGATCGCCCGATACAATGTATACCTGTGTCTTATGTTTTAGCCGACGAAAAGATTTCGAGTGAAGGATGCGATCCCTGTCTCGTTGGAAATCTGTACGAAAAGGACACTTTGTCTCCTCCCGCAGTCTTCGGCTCTCTCTACTCTTCGCTGCATACTGCGATAATATTTCATATTCCATATTTTCTGTGCGCTCACGTACATCCATACTTAGCACCTGCCCTTTTCTTTATTATACTACAGCCTTGTCAATATAGGAAAATCCTTTTGGCTGTGTTTTTTTTCCCAGCTCTGTTATAATAAAGAAAATACAGTTTCAACTTAATATTGTATACAAAGGAGATTGTCATGAAGAATTTTAAGATTTTATTTTTATTCATGCTTGCATTGCTTTGTTTGAGTACGATTGCATTTGCTAACAAGCCATCAATCACATCTGATAACAACTATCTTGATATCAATACAGGGCGCTATATTCTTAATGGTCATGTCCGTATTGATACAGGCTCACGCGTCATTACTGCCGATGCCGCCCAGGTCAGTATCACTTCGCTTGAGGTTTGGGGGCAGGGAAACATCACCGTCACACAGGATGACATTGTTTTTACCGGTGATAAAGTCTATGCCAACGGAAACAATACAGAAGCATCAATTGACGGCAGTGTCGACCTTGAGCGCAAGGGTCTGTCTATCACCGCCGACTCTGTCAAATTCAACTGGGATACAAAAATTGCTGATTTCTACGATAATGTCAATGCCAATATTAATGGCAAACATACTTCAACAAATCATCTAAGCTACAACATAACTGATAATCAGGTACTATAGACTCCTACTACCATGAAACAATGATTTACAAATTTCCATGCATATAATAAAAGTGCAGGCATCCTTCATTTGGATACCTGCACTTTTTATCATTTTATTTTACTTTTATTTATGCAAGAACAATTTTACTGAAATCAGCAACTTTTGCAATGAGTACATCTACCGATTTCAAAAGACCAAGACGGTTGTTTTTAATTTTCTCATCCTTATCCATAACCATAACTGCATCAAAAAAAGCATTAATTGGTGCAGCAAGATCCACAAGTGCATCAATCGCACCTGTATAATCCTGACCTTCAATAAGGCTTTCAACTGCACTGGCCGCCGAAGTATAAGCCTGATAAAGCGCCTTCTCTTCGTCCGTGTTAAAAAGCGTCTCATCAATTACCGCAGTTTCTGCCTTTTTGGCAAGGTTGCTGGCACGAACATAAGCCTGGATCGTCTTTGTCATATCTTTTTCAACAGCCTTCGCTACAGCCTTGCCCCGAAGGTAAACGGCATAAACATCATCAACAGAATCAAGTACAGCATCAACAACATCATAACGAACACGTTCATCCGCAAACACATTTTTAATACGCA
>DCFY01000049.1 GCA_002315155.1 Megamonas sp. UBA1792 | reverse complement strand
TCTGCCATGGAATGTAAATGATCTTCCCATATTGCTGTCGAATCCGGATATGTCATTTCATCCGGCAGCACATCAATGAGCAAATACGCTGCATCCGTTGGCACAAGATATTTCTTTTTTCCTTCATTCTTCAAAAACTTACGCTTGATGAGATCATCAATGATCGTCGCACGTGTTGCTTCTGTACCAATGCCATAAACATCTTTGAGCTTCTTTTTTGACTCGATATCCTTTACATATTTATGAATTTCCTTCATACCCGCGAGCAGTGTTGATGCCGTAAAACGCATTGGCGGCTTCGTTGACTTCTTATCAAGCCCACCATCAAGATACATCACTGTGTCCTTCTTCTTCATGAGTGGCAGCGAAGCCTCCTCATTCTTATCATCCTTATCCGGATCTGCCATATAGAGAAGCTTCCAGCCAGGTTCCCTTACGACACGTCCACTAGCAGTAAAAAGCTCATCCTTATAAGTTATTTCAAGCTTTGTCTGGTCATAGACATGTAGCGGATAGAACTGCGCGATATAGGCCTGAGCAATAAGGGAATAAAGATTGCGTTCCGTATCGCTCAATGTGCGAATCTTTACCCGTACCTGCGTTGGAATGATTGCATGATGCGCTGATATTTTTTTATCATTCCATGCACGACTCCTGATCTTTAAATCTGCTCCCTTTGCCCAGCCACTGAGATGTTCCTCCTCAATTTGCGAGAGATTTCCCAGAATTGTCCGTGCATCAGCGAACTGATTTACGGGCAAATATTCGCAATCCGAGCGGGGATACGTCGTGAGCTTATGCTCGTAGAGCTTCTGTGCTGTGTCAAGAACAAGCTGTGGATCATAGCCAAAGCGCTTACCCGCAAGCACCTGCAGCGTTGATAAGGAAAACGGTAACCGCTGCACTTCCTTTTTCTGTGATTTCTGATATCCTGATACAATTCCTTCCAGTGGTACTTCAGCAAAGTGTTCTGCCATAACACCAGCAACACACGCATCCAGCAGACGTCCCTCGCTATCAAGTCCGGGCTGCTCATCTTTTGGTTTCCAGTTCGCTGAAAATCTACCATTTTCATGCTCGAATTCTGCCTTAATCGTAAAATAATCAACAGGTTTGAAATCGTTAATCTCCCGTTCGCGCCGCACGACGAGTGCCAGTGTCGGCGTCTTCACACGGCCAATCGGCAGTACAATACGATGCCCTGCTCTTCGTGCTGCTAAAGTGTAGGCTCGTGACAAATTCATCCCGATAAGCCAGTCGGCACGTGCCCGAGCAAGTGCCGATTGCTTTAAATTATAAAAATCCTTATTATCACGCAGATTGGCATTTGCCTTCTTTATGCTTTTTTCATCAAGAGCATTGAGTAAAATACGCTTGACTGGTTTTTTATTGCCTACATAATCAAGAACCTCATCAATAAGCAACTGCCCTTCTCTATCCGGGTCACCTGCATGAATAATTTCATCCGCCTTTTCAATAAGACCCTTGATCGTATGAAACTGCTTTGCACATGAGGGATCAACGAGTAATTTCCACTCCGTTGGAACAATTGGCAGATCCTCTACACGCCACATTTTATATTTTGCATCATATTCATCCGGTTCAGCCTGACGCAGAATATGCCCAAACCCCCATGTTACAATGCCATCCTTTGTTTCTAAATAGCCGTCACGCCGAGCAATCGGCCCCATAAGGCACTTGGCGATTTCCGCCCCCATGCTCGGTTTTTCGGCAATATATAATCTCAATTCACGCACACCTCGTCAAATTTCTGTACATTGTTCATTTAAAGAAAAGCGAATAAAGCCCATATATCATAAGAAATATCCATACAAGCACAACAATGGATATTGCTACAAGCAGATATGGCATTTTCTTTCCCAGCCAATCTGCTTTTTCTTCGCTCTCCTGCCGCACATGAGCCGGCAAGAACTGCATAAGTCCATACACCGCTATTGGAACAATCACTGCATCATCTACGAGTCCCAATACAGGAATTGTATCCGGTATAATATCAATCGGACTAATGAGATAAACAAGTGCTGCAATCATAAGATTACGCACATACTTCGGCGTCCCCGGGTTCTTCAATGCAATCAACATGATCAATAAATCCCTGCGAAACATCTTTACATATACCCATGCCTTCCACCACATATATCTCACCTCCGTATTTTCCTCTGTAATTATTCCATTTTACCATACTATAGGGAAACTAACTATAGCACATTCAATAAACAGACTGCAACGCAACGGTAAATATATCCGTTCTTTACAATCGTCAAATTTTTTTATCATGCTATACAAGTACAATATAATTGCAAAACAGCTGCACATTACTTTTCTTTCGCAAATTCTGTTGCTAATACAATCATTGTTCTTATAAAAATACCAAACACAGCAATTGTATTTCATTAGAAGTATACACCAATTAGCTTACGATTCATATATTTTCATAAAACAAGTTTGTGTTTTTTCTAACAACAATTTTTATGTCTCTCTTCAAACCAGCAATCATTTTAATTTATATTGATTATGATTTGCAATTGACAACATCTTAATCAGTTGTTATAATTTACACATACAAAAAAATTACATATTTACAGGTAGAGGCGCGATCGTTCAGGAGTCGCCGCAGGGAGCTTCCATGCTGGGAACTGCGAGTAAAGGGAACATCGCCGAAATGATGGTTTGATGGTAAAAAATCATTATTGGTCTTAGGCTGAACAAGCATAAGATTGTCATACAGACGTATGGAGAGCTATCCTAAGCTATGCACTCGCAACGATTTGCCTGGATTTTTTCTTCGCAAATCGTTTTTATTTTCCTGTATTTTTAATTGTATGTAAAGTAAATGGAGGAATAATCAATGGCAGAAAAGAATTTCCCACTCTCAAAAGAACAACTCGAAGACGTTATTAAAAAGTATCCGACACCTTTCCATATCTACGATGAAAAAGCAATCCGCACGAATATCCGTCGTCTTTTTAAAGCATTTTCCTGGGCTCCGGACTTCCGCGAGCACTATGCTGTAAAGGCAGCACCAAATCCGCGTCTGCTGCAGGTACTGCATGAAGAAGGTGCAGGAGCTGACTGCAGCTCGCTTGCGGAGCTTCTTCTCTCTGATGCTGCTGGTATCAAGGGTGAGAAAATCATGCTCACTTCCAACGATACTCCCGCCGATGAATTTCAAAAAGCGGTCGCACTCGGTGCGGTAATCAATCTTGATGATATCTCTCATATCGACTATCTCGAAAAAAATGCCGGTTTCCCAAAGTGTCTTTCTTTCCGTTACAACCCCGGATCACTTATTGAAGGCAATGATATTATTGGTAAACCAGAAGAAGCAAAATACGGGCTTACACGTGAACAAATTTTTGAAGCCTATAAAATCGCAAAAGAGCGCGGAATCAAACGATTTGGTTTGCATACGATGGTTATCTCCAATGAACTTCACGCAGATTCCTTCATTAATACCGCCAAGCTTATGTTCAATCTCGCAGTTGAAATCAAGAACAAGCTTGATATCCGTCTTGAATTTATCAATCTTGGTGGTGGTGTTGGTATTCCATATCGTCCGGAGGAACCCACTGTCGATCTTGAATACGTTGGTGAGGGCATTCGCAAAGCGTACGAAGCGATTATCAAACCGGCAGGACTTGGCGGCCTCGCAATTGCTATGGAACTTGGTCGTTCTATTACTGGCCCTTATGGCTGGCTGGTATCCACAGTCCTGCATGAAAAGAAAACCTACAAAGACTATATTGGTCTTGATTCCTGTATGGCAAATCTCATGCGTCCCGCTCTCTATGGTGCCTATCATCACATCACAATCAGCGGTAAAGAAAATGCACCATGTGATCATGTCTATGATGTAACAGGCTCACTTTGTGAAAACAACGACAAATTCGCGATTGATCGCAGTCTTCCGCAAATCAACATTGGCGATCGCGTCATCATTCACGATGCCGGTGCGCATGGTCATGCAATGGGATTTAACTATAATGGTAAACTCCGCAGTGCAGAACTTTTGCTTCATGAAGACGGCTCCATTGAGCTAATCCGACGCGCTGAAACGCTTGAGGACTACTTTGCAACACTACATTTCAATGGTTCACTAATGAAATAATCTGAATTTCTGCATGCTTGACCTAACCCGATATTGCAAACAAAGATTAAAGAAAAACGGTAGTACACATTAATTTTTCAATGTGTACTACCGTTTTATTATACTCTGCTTTCTCCTATGTGAGAACACGAGCCAAACGAACAAGTTCCGGATCAAGTGTTTTTTGGTTGTTTACTGCATCAGAAAGATCAATGCTTACAACCTTGCCCGCATCAAAGCCAAAGACAACATTAGAAATCCCTGAGATAAGTGCCAGAGCTGCCTTTTCTCCAAGCATGCTTGCCTTCATACGATCCTGTACACTTGGCGATCCACCACGCTGAATATGTCCAAGTACTGATACCCGGGTATCAATACCCGTCTTTTCTCCAACAACCTTACCGATCTCAATTGCCGATCCAGCCCCTTCAGCAACGACAACAATACTATAGCGTTTGCCCTTATCATAAGATTCTCTGAGTTCCTTACACATCGTATCAATATTGTATTTCACTTCTGGCACAAGAACGTATTCTGCCCCGCCGGCAATACCAGACATCATCGCAAGCCATCCGGATTTACGCCCCATAACTTCAATGAGGATAATTCGGCGATGTGCAGAGGCTGTATCGCGAAGCTTATTGATCGCATCAACAATCGTATTCGCTGCCGTATCGGCTCCGATCGTATAATCTGTACCCCAGACATCGTTATCAATGGTTCCCGGCAAACCAACAATTGGCATACCAAGTTTCGAAAGAAGAGCACCACCTGTAAGGCTGCCATCTCCACCAATGATGACAAGCCCCTCGATACTATGCTTGTTCAAATTCGACAGTGCTTTCTTACGGCCTTCTTCTGTCTTGAATTCCGGGCTGCGTGCGGTTCCGAGGAACGTTCCGCCGCGCTGGATGATATCACTCACATTACGTGAAGACAGTTTATACATATCATCTTCAATCATACCCTTATAGCCATTATTGATTCCCCATACTTCGACCCCTTCATAAAGAGCTGTCCGAACAACTGCACGAGCTGCCGCGTTCATTCCCGGGCTGTCGCCGCCGCTTGTCATGACTGCAATACAATTCAACATCTAAAAATCTCTCCTTATCCCTGGGCATTTTTCTAAAATCAGTCAATTATTTGACCATTGCAATGCCACTCTACATATAACCACTTATCTTTGTAATAAGTCTCTTTTCTTATGTTACCTTCTTAATTGTAAGGAATAATCCTTCAAATGTAAAGACCTTAACACATTTTTAATAAGAAAAGAGGAGCTGTAAACAGCCCCTCTCATCATTGATCTGATTATTTCATTATACCAAGACCGTAGCCGATGATACCAATCGCAAACAAACCAAAAATAATCCAGATTGCGTTTACCTTCTTCTTCATGAGTGACATACAAACAAATGTCATAATAAGTGGAATAAGGCCCGGCATAAGCTGATCGAGGATTGTCTGAATCGTTGTCGTTACAACCTTACCGTCCTGCATCGTAATCTGTGATACTACTACCGGTATATTTACCGAAGTCCATTTGTTAACAAGAGCACCCATGACAAACAAACCAAGAATTGAAGCACCTTCTGTGAGCTTCTGTAGTTTGTTTCCAGCAACATCCTGAACAACATCGGTTCCTTTTGTATAGCCGTATTTGATACCGTACCATCTAACAGCAAGACGAACTGCATTGAAAAGCACAAAAAACAAGATTGGTCCACCAACGCTGCCTGTGAGTGCCAGTGATGCTCCAAGTGCTGCTGTGATTGGCCGGAGTGTGCCCCAGAAAATAGGATCGCCAACCCCTGCGAGAGGACCCATCATACCTACCTTAATGCCATTGATAACCCCAGCCGGGATATCTTTACCATTTGCTTTTTGTTCTTCCAGTGCAGCGGTAATACCAATGATTGGAGCAGTAACAAACGGTTGTGTGTTGTAAAACTCAAGATGGCGTTTGATTGCTTCTTTGCGTTCTTCGCCTTCATAAAGTCTTTTGATAATCGGCACCATGCCAAAGCAATATCCAAGAGCCTGCATTCTTTCCATATTCCATGAGCCCTGTGCAAAGTTCGAACGGACAAATGTCCAGAAAAAATCACTTTTAGTAATCTTCTTTTCCATTATATTTTCCTCCCTTATTTTCTTAGATTAGTCATCAAGATCGTCATCTGCACCACTTGCCCCTGCGGACGAAGTCCCTACAGCTGCTGTCTGGTTATATTTAGGATTAAGCTGAATGTACACAATAGCGCATACAAGACCGATAACACCAAATGCAACAAGATTGAATTGTGTGAAGGCTGCAAACACAAAACCTAAGAAGAAGAAAGGCATCAGATACTTTACACCCATCATATTGATAACCATTGCATACCCAACGACTACGATAAAGCCGCCAGCTACCTGTAAACCGCCTGTAACTACCGCTGGAATAGCACCAAGCATTGCCTGGACCGCACCTGTACCAATGTACATCGCTACAAGAGTAGATGGAATACCTACGCGAAGTGCCTGAATAAGCAAAGCGCCTATATGGCAAATATCTATACCTCTAAGATTTCCTTCTTCCGCATAGCTGTCTGCTTTATGCTGGAAGAATACCGTTATTGTTCTGCACAAGATTGTGAGAACCTGACCTGCTGCTGCGATTGGCATTGCAATTGCAATACCAGCACCAATACTCTGATGGCCTGCAACGACAAGGATTGTCGAAATTGTTGATGCGAGTGCTGCATCCGGAGCCATTGCTGCACCAATGTTCATCCAGCCGAGAGCAATCATTTCCAACGTACCACCGATGATAATACCTGTTGTCATATCTCCTAAGATAAGACCTGTTACTGTGCAAGCAATAAGTGGTCTATGTGTCTGGAATTCATCCAGTACACTGCCCATTCCAGCTACACAGGATACAATGAAGATGGCGATAATTTGAATACTACTAATTTCCATTATATTTCCCTCCATTTATGATATAAAATTTCAGAGGCCCTCTTCAGGCTCTCCCTTTATATTGAACGGATGCTTATTTCAAGACATCCATCAACATAACTTTCTTATCCGTATCGACTTTTCTGATTTCAAGTTCGATACCTTTTTCATTGAGTTTTTTGAAGGATTCAATATCCTGATCATTCACAGAAACAGCCCCTGTGATCTGATTCTTGCCTTCCTTGAAGCTCATACCGCCAATATTGATACTTTTGATATCTACCCCCGCTTCAATCATCTTGAGAACGCTTGTCGGATTCGTGAAAAGCAACAGACACTTTACATCCGCATATTTCGGATTATTGTAAACACGAACAGCTTTCTCAATATCAACAACACTCGACTTAATGCCAGGAGGTGCTACCTGCTTCAATAGTGTGGAGCGGATTGAATCTGCAGCGACTTCATCATCACATACAATGATGCGTTCACAGCCTGTTCTTTTGGACCATACAGTTGCTACCTGACCGTGAATAAGTCGGTCATCAATTCTTGCTAAAACAATATTCATTATAAATCATCCTCCTCATCTTCTTTTATTGCACTTGCATGAAATGTCTGTGCACCAGCCTTGCCAGCTTCTACGGCCTTTTCCATAAGCTCCTTAATATCGATCTTATCATCCGTAAGCTGAGCACCTACCATTTCAATAAGCATCGGCAGGTTTACACCTGTGACGATACCATAAGTCTCGTTATTAATAACGAGACGACATGCCGCATTATATGGACTGCCGCCGAACAGATCATTTAAGAAAATAACACCGTCCTCCGTATCCATTTCCTTAATTGCTGCTTCGTACTTCTTTACTACATCATCCGGGCCTTCGCCTGGCACAAGAGTAACAGCCTTTACATTTTTTGTTGCACCACAAATCATTTCACATGTTTTAACGAGTTCTTCTGAGAACCGGCCATGCGTTCCTACTATAATTGCTAACACACAATCATCCTCCCCTGTTTTCCATTGTATGATTTCTACATGAATGTAAAATCTACTAAGTCACTATTATACTGATATTCTAATGCAAGATGCGTGCCAACTATGTGTATCAAAATGAAAGCGATTGTTTTCGCTTGTTTTTGGCTTGCTTTGGTAGAAATGATTTTATCCTTAATACTCTTTATATGAAAACGATACTCTTTAATTGAAATCTCGATACTCTTTAATACTGTCTGAAAAATTGCACAAAAAATACACTATCGCAAATGTATGCAATAGTGTATTTTATATATTATATCATTTCAGCCATATAATAGAATTCGTCTTCATCGAGTTTTAGTTTTAGCCTATTTTCGAATACACTGGATGCTTCTTTTAACATTTCAATCTTCTGTGTATCAACTTTCAACTTATCTCCTTGATAGACAAGTGGACTGTGTGTAACAATTCGTTCTAATGCACATCCACAATGAACAATTAAGCGAATGCGAATTGGATTGCTAAACGTCTTTCCCAATTTTCGTTCCAATACACTATCAAACTCAATCAATACACTTATAACTTTTGATGGGTTTAAATAAGTCAAAAATTTTTGCAAAGACTCCTCACAAAGCTTTTGAACAACTACATTTTTCTTTTCCCGCTCCACAAACTTGATATTATTCTTTAAAAGCGAGCCAAGTATCTTTTCTCCATCACCATCAATAAGCTTTTCCAAAGAAATGAATGGCACATCATATGCTGGCTTTACCATACCAATTGCAGCGACAACTTTATATTTTGCCGCTAGTTTTCGAATCGTATCATCCAGTTTTTGTACTCCAACAGGTATGACCTCAATAGGTCGCTCAACCATATGCTGCAAAATTTCTTCAACAAGTTCCTTGAGCTTTAATGCAGCTCCTTTACCGGAAGAGCATACCGTCACAATAACCTCTTTTCCCTCAGCCGGTATTTCATCTGTAAGATTTACAACTTCATACCCTTTAAAATTTAACAAAGATTCATAAATACTATTAAGATCCATCCCAGCAATATCAGCTTTGCGCATCGCTTCGAGGATAAGTGGTGTTGATACCATATCAATCGTTTTTACCTGTACCTTAAGGCGTTCCATAATCATCGATCCCAGATTGCAAAGTGATCCCATGTCTGCCAGAACAAGGACTCCATTCTGGTAGTTCATCTCCTGCAGCTTCGCCACCATCTTATCTAGTGTTTCCTGCGGCTGTACCTCCAGCGGCATATCAATGGCAATAAGATTTGGATCATTCGTGCTAAAGAGCTTTTGTGCAACCTCCACCATAGAAGAAGCCGTACTCTTACCATGTGTTGCCACCATGATAATAACCTTTTCTTCTTTTTCTTCTTCCTCAGCAGACTCTAAGAGCAGCGCAAAATACTCAATTTCCGTGCGTGGCACCTCAATATGATAATGTGCTTCAATCCGATCTTTAATCTCAAGTGCAACCTGAAAAGAAAGCGACTCACGCGGGATTGCCCCTTCAATTTCCGTATAAGGAATCTCTTCCTTCGCCTTTACACGCTTCAGAAACGCACTGAGATGCAGGCTAAACGCATAGAGAAATCGCTCCTTGTAGCCGCGATTCATGCGTTTTTGCACGTAGAGGCTGATTTCCTCCGAAAAATCAACAAGTGATTCATCGACAATTTTCAAAAGACGCTCGCGTGTTGACATATAAACATCCTGCTTATTATAGAAAGATTTTATATAAAGATTAACATCTGTCGCCACAATCTGTTTAATAAGTTCAGCACTGATTCCTTCGCCTCTAAGGAGTTCCACCTTATCTTCTACAACCTGATACAGATTGAATGGTTCCTTTTCATTGCCTTCCTCCGTTCCCAGTATAAGCTTTTCCCCCGGCGGGCTGACAAGCAGCGGTTCATTTATAAAATTGCTGAGTTCTGCCAGCTCTTTACGGTTCGCGCTCAGCGTCAAAAGTCCATTTTTGATATTTGACGGCAGCATCTTAAAATCGATTTCGATATATTGCGGATTATCGATACCATTCAAAAAGGCTTTCGCACAAAGCAATTTGATGTTTGATTTAAGCTGCCCTACATTGCCTGTAGAAATACTGCCGATAAGTGCCTTAATCGATTCTACACTAATCTTGACCGGTTTATTGATACGTTGTGCTTCATCTGTCAAAAGCAATTTTATAATATCTATTTTTTCCTCTAACGAACGCTCCAGCAGTGGTTTTATCGTAATAATATTAGGAATACGCCGCACAAAGGTTTTTGTAAGTGCTGAACTCGGGTCCTCTGTTGTCGCACTGATAATAAGCACCTTTGCTTTACGTTCACGTGTCGTCTCCCCAAGACGATTGAACGTTCCCGTATCCATAAAATAGAAAATCATTTCCTGCCCTTCCGGTGGTAAACGATGAATTTCATCGAGAAAAAGTACCCCTTTGTCAGCAGCTTCAACAAGTCCCGTTTTTGCCGTTTCCGCTCCTGTAAAAGCTCCTTTAATATGACCAAAGATATGCGATATCAAAAGCTGAGGATTATTGTAATAATCTGCGCAGTTAAACGTAATAAACGGTGCATCCGGTGCAAACTTCTTCATCGTCTTGCCATACTCAAACATCATATGAGCAAAGAGCGTCTTGCCAACGCCAGTCTGCCCGACAATCAGCGTATGCAGGCCATCTGGTGGATATAATATTGCAGCTTTTGCCTGCTCAACCTGTTTCCTCAGGCTCTGTTCTGCACCAATAAGCCTGTAAAACGGGCCTTTTCCAGCCGCCCCCGTTATCTTGGTGCACTCTTCCATCGCATTGAACTGACATGGCCCAACCCCAACCGAATCTCCGCATAACAGTTCCAATGTTGCTTTATCAAAGTACAATACAGGGCGCCCGCCAATTTTGACAATACGGTCCTGACGATGAAGCATATTCAGTTCCATACTCACATTATTTCGCAAAATATCCAGTTTATCGGCAATCTCCTGTGCATCGACTCCGACACGGCCCTGCAGTTTTTCCAGCGTATACTTTGACGATTCTTCCTTTATATAGGCATAGATTCTATCAATTCTTTTCATTCCACCCCAGCCCCTTTGATCTATGATTTATTGCCAAACAATGTCCGTTCTCTGCTTTCCTTCAGCGCCGTCTGAGCATGCAGTACCGCTTCGATAGGTGTCATCTCACTTGTATTGGTCGCCGTTTCTTGTCCACCAAGGAAATGTCCATCCACATCATAAATTTCTTCATGCATCATCATGGCAAAATCATATTCCTCTTTTTGAATGCGTTTGCCAAGGAATTCTTCTATTACTACATATTGACATCCAGCCGCACGTGCCTTTTCACATTCTTCACGAACAGAACCACGTACCCCTTTGCTGAAAACACATCCTGGTATACGAGCCTTGAAGCTGTCCTTTAAAACCGCTTCCATATAGTTGCGATCATCAGCAATCTTTTCATCCAGTTTAAATACAAATGGAGCTATATATACCTTTTTCCCAACCTTCAACCCTGTCTCTGTTTTATCTATTTTATCTGTTTCATCATTTATGCTTTCCCCCGCCGCTTCAGCTTTCCACCGCACATCATAGAAATTACGCAATGCTGCATCAACATAGACAACCATTTCGTGCTTGAACTTTTCTGAATTCCGATTAGCCTGCCATTCTTTTGCCGAACCAAACTGCACATAATCTCCTGAAATTACCTGCAATACACTTTTTACCGGGTCCCCGGCAATAACAACCCGATCAAGATGGATCTTATCCCCATACATACGGGCAAAAGCCTCGTTTCCCACCGCTGGTGCCCCAAAAGAAATAACCTCAATCTGACTTGCTGGTACACCAAGCATTGACAATCGTGCTGAAGTCAGAGTGGCAACAGCACCACCAAGGCTGTGCCCCGTAATATAAAGCTTTGCTCTTGGCTCTCCCCTGAGTATTTTAGCTATATATTCACCAAACGTAATACCATCGTACTCTTTCGTAAAAAATGCCGTACGCACATAATCATCAAAGCCTTTATGTACCATTGGCTCTGTCGAGACAACTTTTGATCGCTGCGCCTCTGTAAAAAATGTCTCCCTCGTCGTACCACCAAAAAACACTTTATGTATTTTAAGGTCAAGATGGACATCCTTCTGACTTTCCGTTCCAGTTATCACTAAAAGATAAGTTCCATCGCCTGTCACAGGATCTGCTTTATTTACAACAAAAAATTTTGCATCTGCTCCACCATACGACTCCTGATACCGTTTTATCGTCCAGCCTGCATCCATAAGCTCCGAACGCGCTAAAATACCAATTCGATCATTATAAGCTGCCAACGATACCCATGCACTCAAATATTCCATCTCCGCCTGCTCATATGCAGTGCTTGCCGCAGTCACACCTTGAAAGAAAAAAAGAACCGATAATATTCCTGCTATTATAAACCCTTTCATCCTGTTTTCACGCTCCTTATATTGATACTCTTTAGATCATTATAGCAGTGTATCAATATACTGCAATAGAAAAAGCATATTAAACAAAAATAAGTTATGCAGTCCACGATAAAATCGTCTATTCTGCACAACTTATTTTGTATTCTTTGCCGTATTGCGTTTCTATTCCTTTATTTCCTGCACTCTGCCAACGATGCCATCAATCAGCATAACCTTAATGCCACGCGGGTGTACCGGCGACTTTGTCAAAAGACGCTGTACAATGCCTTCCGTCAACTTTCCTGTACGCTGATCCTGCTTTTGCACGACCATAACATGCGTTCCCGGTGCTATATTCTTCCGTATCGTTCCATTCATCATATACCATGTTCTCCTTTCCCTATCCTTCTCGACTTTTACAGTAACATAATCACCGTTTCGCGTCTGCACTGCAACTATCCTGCCACCCATTTAACAGAGAGTCTCATCGCAGTTTTCACTTATCAGTAATGCCGTATCTATCGCTATCACTCTGTACAATTAAAATAAAAAAAAGACCAGATTCCCATAATGAGAATCCAGCCTCTTATTTAAGAATTAAAGAGCCTGTACGTTAGCAGCTCTTAACTTCTTAGGGTTCTTAGGATCAGCTTCGATATCGAAAGAAACTTCCTGACCTTCATTAAGGGATTTAAATCCTTCAGAAGCGATTGCTGAGAAATGTACGAATACATCTTCTCCGCCTTCTGCGTTAGAAATAAAACCAAATCCTTTGTCTGCATTAAACCATTTTACTGTACCTTTATTCATAATAGGTACCTCCTAAATTTTATTTATATCTCCGTACGTAATAAAAAATCACACATTTTTGTAAATCATCGATTAACAATAACTTACAAAAACATGTGAGTTAGAATTGGTACTTCTCGAATACTTGTTTATCTTATCATGAATTAGAAGCTTTGTCAAATATTTTTTTAATAGCATATGTGTAAAACATGAATAACAGGATAAAATACATAAAAAGACCTTCCTTATCAATTCATTTATTAAAACCATATGTTGATAACAAAGGTCTTCTTTTTATTTTACGGCCACCAAAGAGGACTATTTTATACTACGTCGATTTTAAACCATATTTATTTTTTTGTTTATTAAATTCATTTTAGCGATTTCCCCGCACCCAGTTCCATAAACATCCTCGTCAATAAATACATACGCGGCACTATACTGGATACCTTTGTACATTCATGCTCTGTATGATTTTTTCCTCCCTTTACAGGCCCGAGGCCATCCAGCACTACCGCTCCGGCAGCCGCGGCCCAATTAGCATCGGATGCCCCACCAGCACCAACAACAACTAATTTTTTTTCCAGCTCTTCATAAATATCCTGACCAATCTTGATCAAACGATCCGTTCCTTGATTTTTTGCAAATGGTGGATTATTTCTCTGCAATGTGACTTTAACAACCGCATCTGGTATAAGGGTCTTCTTCGCTAAAGCTTGCACTGCAACTTCAATTCGCTCCAATTCATCAGAATATAATGCACGAACATCTGCATAAGATACAGCATAATCAGGAATAATATTAATTCGATCTCCCGCATTGATCTTTGTAAAATTAATTGTAGTTAATTTATCATGGTCTCCCAAATTACTTATCTGTTGAATCTGATGAATGAGTTCCATAATTGCATTACGTCCATTTTCCGGATTACTGCCAGCATGTGAAGTTCTGCCAAAGACCTCTACCTTCATCTCTGAAGAACCTTTACGCCACATAACCACGCCGTCTCCGACTTGTCCGGACTCCATACAAAGTACCACATCATGTTCTGTACCAAGTTTTTGAATAACCTCCCGCGAATCAAATGATGCCATTTCTTCATCACAATTAAACAAACAAGTAATTGTACCAAAACCATTATATTTCATTTTTCTAAGTTGTTTCATGGCCGAAAGGAAAAGCACTATACTACCTTTACAGTCAGACACTCCAGGTCCATAAGCCCAGTCATCCTGCAACCGAAACGGACGTTTTTCTGCGGTACCAACCGGAAACACCGTATCCATATGTGCCATAGCCAATATCGACCCCTTGCCTTCTCCTGTAAATCGGCCAACCACATGAATTCCAGCTCCCGGTTTTTTCACAGGTATCGTTTCAACAGATGCCCCTAATTTTTTTAATTGATCAACGATAATGGCTGCTGTTTTTTTAATGCCATCATCATACCCAGTCCCAGTATCAATATTAACAAGTCTTTTCCAAAGAGAAATGAAATCTTTTTGTTGTGCTTCACAATTTGCATATAATTCTTGATTCTTCATTCTTAATCAACCTTTCTTTCTCTTTTACTTAAAAAAATTTGCTTAAAACACTCATAATCATCATAGCCAATATTCCATTGAGAATTGTCATACACAATACGACTCCATAATGCTTTGTATTAACTCCGGCCGTCCCTAAAACTCTGCCAATATTCTGCAGAACACCACCAGAAGCAAACACCGCGGGCAGCAAAATTGTCGCTTCACGTGCATTCAGCGAACCACTACTTAGCAGCCCCGCCAGCACCCCTACAGCTCCACCTTGTGACAACAACGCCGTCATATTAACCGTAATCGCCTGGCCCGGCAGCCCAAACAGCCCCATAACTGGAGCACATAACAAACCAATAAGATTCATAATTCCTGTAACTTGCAAAATTTTGATCAGCGTAAAAGCGAGAATAACATTTGGCAGTAAAGAATTGATAGCTATATTCCACCCATTACGAGCGCCTTTCACAAACATGTCGATAATATTCATCTTTGCCTTTTCCATAACTCATACATCCTCCGGATAAAATTTATTGATGATAAGACGAGTCATATTTGCCGCAAAAATCTTTAAAGCTACTATGACAACCAGCGGCAGAATCATCGGCACGATAATATTGGCAAAAACCATACTACCAATACTTAAATAATTATTAATGGCTCCACAACCGGAAAATTGAAATTGAGCAAATATGGTTCTTTCCTTATCCGTAATCAGACCTTCATCATACAGAGTCTTCGTCATACCAGCACCTGCATCTGTACTTTGCAAGCTGGCAATCAGAGCCAGGCTCACGTTGCCCGGCAAGCCAAAGACAGGCCTCAAAATCGGCGTTAAAAGACGTTGTGCTACCTTCAGCCCTCCGGTATGCTCAACAACAGATACAATTGCCATCGCAAGCATAACGCTTGGGATCAGACTGAGTGCCAAAAGAAATCCTGCTTTGACACCAGTACCATCGCTTCCTATCAAAGTTGTCCCTTCTTTTATACTTGCAACTCTGCCA
>DCFY01000024.1 GCA_002315155.1 Megamonas sp. UBA1792 | reverse complement strand
ACATTTTCCTGTCCCAGCAGCGACGCTTCAATATCATTTGTCATTTTTTGCGAACTATTCGGATTAATAACAAGAATTTTGGTCATTACACACCTCCGTGTCTATTACAACACTCGTTTAATAAATTGACCGCTGCCTCGCACTGCAGTAAAAACTCCATTTTCTGCAATAACATCGCCTCGGCGTATTGTCATAACAGGCATCCCCTTAATTTTCTTTCCTTCATAGACGGATGAGTCAATTCCATAATGCAATGACTTATGCGATAATGTCGTTTGTGCATTCATGTCCACAATTACAAAATCTGCATCACTTCCCGGTTGAATTACGCCTTTTTGCGGGTATAGTCCAAAAAGCTTTGCTGGATTTTCTGCCCCAACTGCACATACATCCGAAATTGTCATACGACCTGTCCCCACACCATCTGTTAATAACAACATAAGTCGTTCCTCTAAACCACTGACGCCATTAGCAACTTTTTTATAGTCATGGCGCAATTCTCCATGTGCATCAACTTCTAATGCACTTAATTTTTCCTTGTCACTATACAAACAATTATCCGAACTTACTACAGAAATAGTATGATCATTCAGCCCATACCAAAGAGCTTTTCGATCTTTGTCCGAACGTAACGGCGGACTACAAATATAACGATAACCATTCTTTGAATCATCCATCAACGATTTATCAAGTTCCAAATAATGAATACAAGTTTCGGCATAAACGGAAACCCCATCGGCTTTCGCTCGGCGGACAGCTTGCAGCGCCTCATCACAAGTCAAATGGAAAATATAAAGGCTGCTGCCTGTAATGCGCGCAAAATCAATCATTTTAGCAGTTGCTAACGCCTCAACAACAGGTGGTTTTGATATATAATGGTACTTCCAGTCTGTCGTACCAGCCAGAGTAAATTTATCGTCCTGATACTCTGATAAAGTGTTGTCTTCCGCATGTACACCTGGACGCGCACCCTGCCGTTCAGCCTCTTCCATTACACGCAGAATATCCTCATCCGGTATCATTACCCCGGCTCGGCGATAGGTAGTAAACATTTTCAGCGTTGGGCACCCCATACCTACAATATCTTTAATTTCTGCTAAAATATTCTCATTTGCTTCCACAATCTTTGCATGAATACCATAATCAACTGCAGCAATTTCCATTTCTTTTTTCCGCTCGACTATTTTTTCCAAAACAGAATCACCTGGATGCGTATTGGTGAAATCAATAATAGTTGTAACGCCCCCTATAGCTGCTGTCCGACTCGCAGTATAAAAATCCAGGGGTCCGCTGCACCCCATAAACGGAGCAGCAATATGAACATGTCCATCAATCATTCCCGGTAAAACATACTTTCCTTCTGCATCGATTATTTTTATTGCTTCGCCAAATTCATTAGACGTTCCCAAAGCAATAATCTTTCCTTCACGCACAGCGATATCTGTACGGCAAACACCAGATGCTGAAACAACCCAACCATTTTTTATAATTAAATCAAACATTTTATCTATCTCCCCCTGCTTATTAAAAGAAGGTTTTCTACAAAGCAGACTTAAGTTCATCAATATTCAAGACATCATTGCATCTGCCATCTGAGTGCAATAATTGCGCCAAACGTGTTACAAGCGGAGGCTTAACATACCCTTCCATTAAACAATCCGGTTGGGAAAAAACTTCTTTTGGTGTACCATCCATATAAATTTCACCTTTTTTCATTACCAAAATCCGCTTAGCATACTGAGCTACAATATCCATCTCATGCGTAATGATAATAATCGTGTGCCCTTCCTCATTGAGTTTGCACAAAAACTGCATGATTTCTACAGACTGGCGATAGTCCTGACCTGTTGTTGGTTCATCTACAATAATGATTTTAGGCCGCAGTGACAAGATAGACGCAATCGCTACACGCTGCCGCAGTCCCTTAACCAGCATACATGGCTGCTCATCAAAAATTTCTTTGCTCACACCAGCAATCTGTGCTGCATGCCTAACTCTTTCATCAATTTCATTATCATCCAGACCAATATTATGCAATGCGTAAGCAATCTCCTCATAAACTTTTGAATTAAATAGTTGATGATCCGGATTTTGAAATACATATCCTATATTGCGAACCAGCTTTTTAATAACACCTTTCTCATTTACATTGATCCCATTAATTTCAATGCTGCCAGAAGTCCGTTTCAGAATGCCGTTAAGACATTTTGAAAGTGTTGTCTTTCCACACCCATTCTGACCAATCAAAGCGACAAAATCACCACAGCGAACATTAAAATCAATATGTTCAAGTGCTGTGGTACCATCATCATACGTAAACTTCAAATCTTTGACTTCAATAATATTGCCATCTTCCATTCAAACAGCCTCCTCATTTAATTGCAGCAATCGCTGTATTTCTGCCGCAATTTCATCGAATTTCACTGGGGCTGTCGTATCAACACCATATTTATCATACAAGTAGTAAATTAACTCAATGCTTTCCGGTACTTTCAATCCATTTTCTTTTAATAAGTTAACTGCACTGAAAAACGCTCGTGTCTCTTCATAGCGGATAATCTTTCCCTTATTCATAAGCAGCACAGCATCTGATAGTTCCGCAATTTTTTCGATATTATGCTCTACGACAATAATTGTCATTTTTAATTCTCGTTTAATCTGCTGTAAAATATCAAAAACCTCATCCTTGGATTT
>DCFY01000142.1 GCA_002315155.1 Megamonas sp. UBA1792 | reverse complement strand
CTTTTTTCTTTACTTCTTAGAAGCTTTAATTTTCATTGCCTGGTACTGCGACTACATCAATTTCAATAAGAGCCCCCTTAGGCAGCTTTGATACTTCTACGCAGACACGTGCTGGGCAATCGTCGATAAAATACTTTGCATAAACTGCGTTTACAGCCGCAAAATTATTGATATCTGTAATATATACTGTAGTTTTTACAACATTGGACAAACTATATTCAGCAGCTTCAAGAATTGCCTTAAGATTTTCCAGAACCTGTTCCGTCTGTTCATTGATTCCACCAGCTATGATCTCTCCAGTTACCGGAACGAGTGGGATCTGTCCCGATACAAAAAGAAGACCGCCAACAACCTTGATTGCTTGTGAATAAGGCCCAATAGCTTGTGGAGCTTTGTCCGTAGAAATAATTTTTTTCATTGAAATACATCCTCCTTAAGATATTTTTATAGATATTCCCGATGAGCTATCTTTCCATCTTTTTTCTTAGCACCATTAAGAATAATATTGAGCACAATTGCTACAACACTCCCCATCGTAATGCCACTTGTCAGAATAAGCTGTGCCCAGGAAGGGAACTTTGTATAGAATGTCGGCACACCAAGCGGAATAAGCGCGATACCTACACTGACTGCAACAACCATCATATTGCAGCTTTCATCAAAATCGATCTTCGAAAGCGTTTTTATACCGCTGGCCGCAACCATCCCAAACATTGCAAGACCAGCACCACCCAGCACCGAATTCGGTACACTGGCTACAACAGCTGCAAGCTTCGGTAATGTTCCGAGAAACATGAGAATAACGCCCCCCATTGCTACAACATAGCGGCTGCGCACACCAGTAAGACTAACAAGACCGATGTTCTGTGCAAATGCTGTATAAGGAAACGCATTAAAGATACCACCAAGCATCGTAGAAAATCCATCCGCACGAAGTGCATTTCCCAGCACCTTTTCATTGATTGGTTTATCAACAATCTCACCAATTGCAATGACATCTCCCGTTGTTTCTGCCATAACAACAAGCATGACAATCGTCATCGCTGCAATGGAGGCCGGATCAAATGTCGGCATCCCAAAAGCAAACGGCGTCGTAATACCAAACATCGCAGATGTACCAACAGCCGAAAAATCAACAATTCCCAGACTGATCGAAATACATGTACCAATAATGAGACCTATAAGAACTGCGATATTGCTTAAGAAACCTGTGAACACACGATAGAAAAAAAGAATGATACAAAGCACAGCTGCTGAGAGCAATATATTCGAAGGATCACAAAAATCAGGAGCTGCCGGATTACCGCCACCAACCCAGCGTATCGCTACCGGCAAAAGTGAAATACCAATAATCGTAATGACCGTACCTGTAACTACTGGTGGAAAGAACCGCAGCATCTTGCTAAAATATTTGCTGACAAGAAAACAAATGAGACCCGCGATGATTACCGAACCATATACTGCCTGCAAGCCGGCAGTACCGCCACCCTCTGCCCCGCCAATCATGATCATAGTCGTTACTGCAGCAAACGTGCAGCCCTGCATGATTGGCAGTTTCGATCCAATATACGGACCAAAGCTCAGCGTCTGAATGAGCGTTGCTACACCACACGTAAAAAGATCTGCATTGATGATGTAGATGAGCTGTGTTTTTTCCAAATGAAGTGCACCTGCAAGAATAAGCGGTACTGCTACAGCTCCGGAATACATTGCAAGCACATGCTGCAATCCATAGACAAACAGCTGCCAAAGTGGTAATTTTTCGTCTACTGGGTGAATCTTTACTTGTTCCATTTTACTATAATTCCTACCTTCTGTTTATTTATTTGCCAAATCCGGACGCAGGACAACAGCTTTCCCAAGATATACATGCCTGATCTCACTCTGTCCCTTATCCGTATTAACAAGTAAAAGTACACGAATGCACTTTTGCAAACTATCCTCAACTTCCAACTGACGTGCATCGAAAAGCGGCACGAAGTCCCAGCCTGCAAGTGTACGGGCTGCTGCCGCCGGAAATGCGGCTGTAAGATCATCTGTTACGCTAAAAAGCGCCGCGCCAATATCTTCCGGACCAATCTCGTTACGCAAAAGTATCTCCATGAGCATCTTTTGTACTGCCGGAAAGATCTCATTCCTGTTATCATTTTCTACTGTTATAGCTCCTCTTATTCCCCTCAAATCAAAATACCTCCTTATTTATGCTTCAATATACTTATGAGCAATCGTGCACACAATATAAGTGCTGACAGATAGCCAAACACGCCAAGAATCGGGATCTCCATGATCTTCGGAGTCATCTGCGTCGTACAGATAATACTTGAGCCTAAAAGCAATGCCGAACTAATAATGCCCAAGATCAACTTGTTAATCATCTTGTCAATGCCGCGAAGCGGCTCTTCCGATCCTGTAAGATCGAGATTCACCTTCGTCTGACCACTCATCGTCATCTTCAGAATATCAGAAATCTGTTCTGGAAGTTGCATAGACTTGCGCATAAGGATATATCCTTCACGTTTTGCCTTACTGAGCTCCTCTCGCAGATCAAAGTTTTTCTTAAAATCCGCTCGCAGATTCCGGGCAAAAATATCGACAAAGCTGACCTTCGGGCAGCAAATACGCATGACGCCCTCAATTGTAAGAACCCCACGAGCAAACATACTGATTCCCGGTACAATGCCAATATTGTTTCGACGCAGAATATTCATAATCTGACGTGCCAGCACCCCAAGCTGCAATGCAGCAAAATCCATGTCATTATACTGCGTCATCATCGCATCGATATCCTCGTATAACTGAGTATGATTAATACGCCCTTTCGGTACGCCTATCGCCAGTACCGCTGCCTTCATCTCAAATGTATCATGATTGACAAGTGCAAACACCGCCTTTTTCAACGCGGCTCTGTCCTTATTGGATAGCCTCCCCATCATACCAAGATCAAGCCAGACGATCTTGCCCTTGCGTATCCAGATATTTCCCGGATGCGGATCCGCATGAAAATAGCCATCATCAATAATCTGTTTGACATAGTTTTCACCCAGCTGCATTCCGATTTTTGTCATATCATAGCCATTTGCCCTAAGTTCATCGAGCTTGTCAATCTGTATTCCATCGATATATTCCATGACAAGAATGCGTGAAGTCGTGAGATGACGATTTACTGTAGGACACGTCACATAGTCCACATCAATGTTCAAATGACGAAACTCATCATTGTGATCAGCCTCCATAAGAAAATCCATTTCCTGCTTGGCAATGGCCCACATCTCATTGAGAATCATATTGAAGTCAATAACATCACGCGAATTACTGATAACCTTCACTAGTGTCGCTGCTCGCTTCAGGAGAATAATATCCTTTGACATAATGTCATATATCCCCGGACGCTGTACCTTGATAACAACCTTTTCTCCATTTGTCAGAACGGCCTTATGGACCTGTGCAATTGATGCTGATCCCAATACCTCTTCATCAATCGAGCGAAATACCTGTGTCCAGCGGCACTGATATTCCTTCTCAACAACAGCCTTTATGATCTCAAAGGGGAGTGGTTTCGCCTCCGACTGAAGCTTTATAAGCTCATCGCAATATTCCTGTGGCAAAAAATCCGGACGCATACTCATAACCTGACCCAGCTTGACAAAGGTCGGTCCAAGATCCTCAAGAATCTGTCGCATCTTGACAGGGGTTATGCCACGGACAATCTCCCGTTTCCGGAGGACACGAACCATTTCCCGCAAGCGGCTTGTTGAACTGTTGTCTTCTTTATAAGTTGCATTTTGGAGCAAATTTCCCAGCATATGAGTAATCTCCATTTCTTGCAAAAATTTCACATACATATTCTATAATAAAACAAAACTTTCCGGTATACAAGTTGTCACACAAAAAAAACAGGAAATATCGCTTTTTTATGCGAAATTCCCTGTCCAGTCTGCTATCTGCAGCTTATTTTTTATATTTCTCCGCCAGCTGCTGCTTGACCGTTTCATTAGAAAGGAACTCATCATAGGAGGTCACACGGTCAACAACACCATCCGGTGTAATATCAATAATTCGATCTGCTATCGTCTGAATAAATTCATGGTCATGTGATACGAAAAGCATCGTTCCCTTGAAAGCGATAAGACCATCGTTTAGCGATGTGATCGACTCAAGATCCAGATGATTCGTTGGTTCATCAAGCATAAGCACATTTGCACCACTGAGCATCATGCGTGAAAGCATGCAGCGGACCTTTTCTCCACCGGAGAGAACCCCTGCTTCTTTCAGACTTTCTTCACCAGAGAAAAGCATACGTCCAAGGAATCCACGAACAAACGATTCATCCTGATCTTTTGAGAACTGACGCAGCCAGTCAAGAAGACTCAGCTTTACATCATCAAAGAATTTCGCGTTGTCCTTTGGCAAATAAGCCTGCGTTGTTGTAATTCCCCACTTAAAAGAACCCTCATCCGGCTCCATCTCACCTATAAGAATCTTGAAGAGTACCGTCTTGCCAAGACTATTCGGTCCAACAAGTGCAACCTTATCACCTTTTTTGAGGGTGAAACTTACATTGTTCAATACCTTTTCACCATCAATTGTCTTGGAAATACCTTCAACCGTAAGCAGCTGATCGCCCGCTTCACGCTCCGGCTTAAACGCAATATACGGATAGCGGCGCGAGGATGGACGGATATCATCAAGCGTAATCTTTTCAAGCATCTTCTTACGCGATGTTGCCTGCTTCGACTTCGAAGCATTCGCACTGAAGCGTTGTATAAATGCCTGAAGATCCTTCATTTTTTCTTCCTTTTTCTTGTTTGCGTCCTGCGACAACTGCAATGCGAGCTGACTTGACTTAAGCCAGAAATCGTAGTTGCCAACATAAAGACGAATACTGCCAAAATCGACATCCGCAATATGAGTACAAACCTGATTTAAAAAATGACGATCATGTGATACAACAATAACTGTATTTTCAAAATCAGCCAGGAAATTTTCCAGCCAGTTAATCGAATTGATATCGAGATGGTTTGTTGGTTCATCAAGAAGCAGGATATCCGGATTGCCAAAAAGAGCCTGTGCCAAAAGTACACGTACCTTTTCATTCCCTGTAAGATCTGCCATCTTCATGGAATGCTGTGCTTCCGGAATTCCAAGACCATTCAGCAGACGTGCCGCTTCCGGCTCTGCATCCCAGCCATCAAGCTCAGCAAACTCACATTCCAGTTCCGATACACGCATCCCATCCGCATCAGAAAAATCTGGTTTTGCATAAAGTTCATCCTTTTCATCCATGATCTCAACAAGGCGCTTATGTCCCATAATAACCGTTTTCAGCACTTCGTACGCATCGAACTCGTAATGGTTCTGCTTCAAAACAGCAAGACGCTCGCCCGGCGAGATATCGATACTGCCATTCGTCGTCTCGATCTCACCGGAAAGCAGACGCAGAAAAGTAGACTTCCCCGCACCATTTGCTCCGATAACACCATAACAATTTCCCGGCGTAAACTTGATGTTTACATCCTTAAATAAAACTCTTTTACCAAACTGCAGTGTTACACCGCTTGTACTAATCATAAATTGTGTTCCTCATCCTTATAACAAATTTATCCGGAGATATCTCCCCGGAATAGTTTACAAATCACATATAATTTTATTTTACCATATTCTCCACACTGCGTCTACCGTACATTACACGATCTTTAACTCGTCTTATACAAAAGATGCAAAAAATATCGACTGTTTTTTGCATAAATAAACAATAAAGCACTCAATAAATAATGTGCCTTCGTTTATTTATTATTAAAAATCCACTATAGTTCCCCCAACATCTGCTTGGAGTACAAGATAATCTGCATTTAAAGGATTTTACCATATACCTGAATAGCTTTGATCTCATAACTATTTTGATAAAGCCGCTAACAACTTTTAGGCAAAATACCTTCATCAACAAATGCCTGCACATTTGCCGATGAAGGTGCTTCATACCCTATTTTTCCCGTAAAATGTTATCAAAAATCTGCAATATACTTTGCCCATATGTATAGCCCGGAACAGCCCAGCGGCCATTCAGTCCTTCCCATGTTCCGATCGTTGAGTCATTATAAACCGAGCGGACAAGATCATAACGCGGGTCTACAACAGGGGCTTGGGGACGGCGTGTCGTTGCATAAGCCAGCAAGTGCTGTATATGTGCCCGTACACCCATCTGTGACGATGAAAAGTACGCTCCTTTGACTTCTGTGCTCGTCGTACCCAGACCGCAATAGTTATTCTGGTCCGGTGTTACCGTTCCACCATAACGAAAAAAGCCTGTTTCTTTGAGTGCCTGCGCAAAAGCGACATCTGGACGCACACCTTCACGTGTACCTTCTTGATAATAATATGTAACAAGCTCCTGTGCTGGAACCGTAAGGTTGGGGCGAGGATTCACACTGAGCAAATACTTTACGCACTGCTCCGGTGTTGCAACCGGTCGTCCCATGATTGCATTTGGCTCAGAATTATCAACAACAACAGCGGGTGCTGGTTGTGCAACTGGCATATTCAAAATAGCACGGATGCGCTCCTTAAAGCTTTTTTGCCCATCACTATGATTGAATAACGTATCAGCTTCATTCACAATAATCTTTGTCTTCACCATTGGATCATGATGACGTTCAAGCTGTACAGCTCCCTCGACTGGTAAAGCCATAAGCATTCCCATAAAAACTACCATTACTAAAGTCTTCCTGTATATACGCATAAATGAAATCACTCCTTAAAACAAATATATTCCATAGAAATGACTTTGGAAACAGGCTGTTAATGTCCCATAAAAACAAGCTGTATAATAAAAAGAACAGTAAAGATATACATCATAGGATGGATTTCTCTTACTTTCCCCTGAAAAAGTTTTAAAAATGTATATATAATAAAACCAATACCAACGCCAGCCGTAATACTGTAGCACAAAGGCATCATAATAATTGTAAGAAATGCCGGAAATGCTTCTTCCATATTTGTCCAATCAATAAGATGAAGACCATTCATCATGAGAAAACCTACAATAATAAGTGCTGGTGACGTAACTGCCGGAATCGCTGCAAGCATTTGGGCAATCGGTGCACAAAAAAGCATAAGCAAAAATAAAATTGCAACAACAACCGAGGTAAATCCCGTACGACCACCTGCTGCAACACCAGCACCCGACTCTACATAAGAGGAAGTCGGACTTGTCCCCAGCATAGCCCCAATCGTACTCGCTGTAGCATCTGCCATCAGTGCTCCGCGAATATTAGGAAACTGACCATTTTTAATGAGACCTGCCTGAGCACCTATACCAAGCATTGTCCCCGTTGTATCAAAAAGTGTAACAATAAGAAAGGTAAATATGATTGCAATAAGACTGCTCGCCCCTGGCACGTCCATTTGCATAAAGGTTTTATCCAGTCCCGTTGGCACTGCAAAAAAGCTTTCCGGCAAAACAATCGCGCCTTGGAAAAATGCAATGACAGCTGTAATAATCATGCCAAGAAAAATTGCACCCTTTACACGATTTACCATAAGAACTGCTGTAATAACCAAACCAATAACCGACAAGAACGTTACTGGATCTTCAAGATTTCCCATCGTTACGACAGTCGCTGGTGATGCAACAACCAGCTTTGCATTCTGCAAACCAATAAACGTAATAAAGAGCCCGATACCTGCTGTAATCCCCTGCTTTAAACTTATTGGAATCGCATCAATCAATGCCTTACGAAATTGTGTAAGCGATAAAACCATAAAAATAACCGAGGCTATGAACACCGCCCCCAGTGCCTGCTGCCAGGCAATACCCATAGCAATAACTACTGCAAAAGCAAAATAAGCATTCATCCCCATTCCCGGAGCAATCGCTATTGGATAATTCGCAAAAATTCCCATGATAAGTGTACCAATGACACTTGCCAGGATCGTTGCTACAAATACACCATTGAAATCCATACCTGTCTTGCTCAGCACAGCCGGATTTACAACAAGAATATATGCCATCGTCACGAACGTTGTCATACCTGCTACTATTTCTGTTGATAAATCAGTCTTTCTTTCATCAAACTTAAACCATTCTTTCACGTTCAACTTTTTGTTCCTCCTAAGTAAATACCATTAATTACAGTATACGCACAAAAAAGCCTATAACTTCTATTCAGTTACAGGCTACTTTGCCTTATGTATCCTATTTTGCTATTTTACCACAAAACGAAACAAATTTATATGTAAAACGAAAAATTATTCTATTGCAAATAACCAGATTCATCCGTCTATTTTTATCCGCGCTATATGATTATCGCTGTTTTTACCTGGTTACACCTCTAAATTTCCCATCTGCAGCAGTGACCGCGTACAAGATTCATATTCAACTCTGGGCAATGCGCAATAAAAGCAGCATCGCCCATTCTAAAATTTTTATTGCATCAGAAAAATTATTAAACATGAAATAAAAAGAAGAACTCCAATACCTGCTGCAACCTTTATTTTGTTTATCGCATCAAATACTTTTTCATCCAACTTGTTTTGCATAAAAGCTTCTACTTTTTTACAAAGTTCAATGCCCATCTCTTTCCTTTTAAAAAGAACTCCCGATGTTTTATTCTTCATGACAATAATATATTTCTCATTCTGCCTTACTTTATAGACATCTTCCCACTTTATAAAAACTGCTAGGCCGTTCGCAGGTACATTTTCTATGCCATCATCTGTAAGTCGATAACACTCTTCCTTGTTTCCTCTTTGATCAAACTCTCTTTTTATCTGCCATTCCGTAAAAAAATAATAAACAATAAACAATACCAATAACTTTAGACCATACCCCAAAAGAATATCAATAAGCAATAATATTCCTAGTAAACAACCAATTATTATACGCGAATTCCTTGACACCATATGATAAAAACTGCGATAATCCTGTAAATTCATCTCTGTTTTAAATACAATACAATCTTTTTTCATAAACCATCTATCCCTTCAAATTTTTTACCTACGAACAAAAAAAGACCTTGGAAACAATTCCAAAGTCTAATATATAAACGAAAAATGGCGGAGTGAGAGAGATTCGAACTCTCGCTGCGATTACTCACACTAACGATTTAGCAA
>DCFY01000103.1:907-3887 GCA_002315155.1 Megamonas sp. UBA1792 | reverse complement strand
TGCCGAACAACCCACGCCTTGATTTAAAAGAGGCCTTGTCCAAGCTTTTAGAATAACGGATGCAAAAATCCCGGAATAACAGGAGGAACGAAATATGTTAATGTATGCTGCCATGGCGGCACTAAGTGTATTTATTTGTTTTGCCGGCAATTACCTGACCGGCCAGAGCATGCTGGAACGCCCGTTAGTCGTTGGTCTGGTGACTGGCCTATTGATGGGCGATATGGAGACAGGTATACTGATGGGGGCCTCGTTAGAAGCTGTGTTCATGGGCAACGTAAATATTGGCGGTGTCATCGCAGCCGAACCGGTTACAGCGACGACACTCGCAACAACGTTCGCGATCGTATCGAATGTAGAACAGCAAGCCGCTATCACGCTGGCTATCCCGATTGGAATGCTTGCTGCCTTCGTCGTTATGTTCCTTAAAAATGTATTTATGAACATCTTTGCGCCATTTCTCGACCGGGTTGCTGCCGAAAATCGACAGGGCCAGATTGTAGCACTGCACTATGGTACATGGATTTTTTACTACTTGATTATCGCGGCGATTTCCTTCCTGGGCGTATTGGCAGGTAGTGAGCCAGTGAACCTTTTTGTACAAAACGTACCGAAAGCTTTCATGAACGGCCTGAGTGCGGCTGGAGGACTGCTGCCGGCCGTGGGGTTTGCAATGCTCATGAAACTGTTATGGAATAATAAACTAGCTGTTTTCTATATCCTGGGCTTTGTCCTGACTGCTTATCTCAAACTGCCGGCTGTGGCGATAGCCGTACTGGGTATCGTTATCTGCGTTGTTATTGCACAACGCGACCTGCAGATTGCCCAGCTTCCGGCAACTGGTGGCTCGGCGGGAACAGGTACCAAGACCAAATCTGATGAAGAGGAGGACTTTTTTGCATAATGAAAACTGGAGAAAATCTATCTGCAGAGGATAAAAAAATGCTGCGCTCCGTATTCTGGCGGTCCTGGACTATGAATGCCAGCCGTACAGGTGCTACACAATATCATGCACTTGGTGTAATCTATACGCTTCTCCCCGTCATTAACCGTTTTTATAAGACAGAGGAAGAGCGTGCTGAAGCAATCGTTCGTCATACGACCTGGTTTAATGCCACAATGCATATCAACAACTTCATCATGGGACTTGTTGCCGCTATGGAACGACGGAACAGCGAAGATAAAGACTTTGACGCTAACTCTATTACTGCGGTTAAGGCTTCCCTGATGGGACCGCTGTCCGGTATTGGTGACTCTTTTTTCTGGGGTATTCTGCGCGTCATCGCTGCCGGCATTGGCATTTCTCTTGCGAGCACCGGCTCGGCAATGGGGGCCGTGGTCTTTCTTGTTCTCTATAATGTTCCAGCCTTTTTTATCCATTACTACGCGCTCTACAGTGGATATTTTGTAGGTGATAACTTTATCCAGAAACTTTATGAGAGTGGTGGCATGAAAATTCTGACCAAGGCTTCCAGTATGCTGGGCCTCATGATGATGGGCTGCATGACAGCATCCAACGTCAAGTTCAAGACGGTTCTGTCTGTGGCAGTAGAGGGCAGTAAGGAACCCATCATGATTCAGAAATATCTCGATCAGCTCTTCATTGGTCTTGTTCCACTTTGTGTTACTTTATTTGCCTTTTGGCTGTTGCGCAACAAGCACGTCAATGTGAACTGGGTCATGTTTAGCATCATGATACTGGGCATTGTACTGGGTTTGCTGGGGATTTGCTGAAAGATAAAATTATTTAAGGGCAAAACAACGGACTATTTAATATTATAAAACACCGCTATCTATAGTATGATTTTTATAGATAGCGGTGTTTTTGTTCTTAAAAATGGCAGATATCAGTGTAATTCTATCATTTGATAGTTGCAAACAAAATAAACCCATTTGATCCTTTTCGTCAGGAGAATCAAATGGGGTTTTCTATGTATCATGCATGGTGTGCTTATACACGATGCTTGGCAATGGCATTACGCATTTTTTCAATATTATCTATAAATTTGTCGGATTTCTTTATTGCTAACCCGGTATATAAAAGATCGATGATAGCCAAGTGCACAAGCCGGGAAGACATGGATTCAGTACGATAGTTCACCTCACGCCCCATGCCATGCAGGACAACATCGGAAATTTTGGCCAATGGAGAATGTGAATAACTTGTGATAGCAATGACAGGGACATTGTTCTCGTTTGCAGCTTTTACAGATTCCAACAGATCAATGGTACTGCCCGTATGTGATACGGCAATAACGGCGTCGTTTTTTGTGAGGAAATTAGCGGAGGTTATCTGCATGTGACAATCCGAGAAGGCGTGTACTGGCATGCCAAAACGGATAAAGCGGTTTTCAATATCAAGACAAATTGCTGCAGATGTACCGAAGCCATAAATGTCAATCCTTTTGGCTTTATCAAGAATATCAATTGCCTTTTTTACTTCGGAAAAATCAAGAAGCTTAAGGGTATCCTGAAGACCTTCATTGATTTTGTAAAAGATTTTTTTAGCCATGTCTTCATAGGAATCTGTTGGATCAACCTCTTGATAAATAGATTTTTCCGGTGTGAATATTTCACCAGCTAAAGCAATTTTTAGCCCCTGCAGCCCACTGTAGCCGATTTTTTTACAAAAACGTGAAATAGTAATTTCAGAGCTTTTTGTTTGAGCAGCTAAATCAGAAATAGTTTGATGTAATATATTCTTTGGATCTTCTAATACATAGTCAGCAATACGCCGTTCAGATTTTGTCAGATCTGGATAGGCGCTTTTTAAGACAGGCAGACATAGAATTGATTGATGCGGCATAATAAAATCATCCTTTAAATTTTGTCAATGGAAATCAATGTGTGGCAATTATGTCTAAATAGAATAAGTATGTTAATTATAGGGGTTTTTCAGTAAATTTACAAGACTTTTGTTGATATTGCCATAGGGTCTTTTAATATAAAATAATGATAAGTACATATCGTTTTTTGATTG
>DCFY01000103.1:0-545 GCA_002315155.1 Megamonas sp. UBA1792 | reverse complement strand
ATCATTGTATGTGTGCAGGAAAAAAGCAACGGAACTTATGGATTGGTGTTGACGTTGGAACGACAGGTGTGCGTGCTGTTGCTTATGATGCAAATGGACAGAGTGCAGGATCTGAATCTGCTTTGTATTCATTGTATACACCGAAACCATCCTGGGTAGAGCAAAAACCAGCGGAAATTTATGCTGCAACAGAACTTGTTGTTTGCCGTTTGGCTGATACACTTGTGCGTGCTGGAGAAAATATCAGAGGCCTTGTGCTCAGTACAGTTATGCATAGTTTTATTGCGCTTGATGAAAATCATCAGGCGATTTCCGAGATGATGACGTGGGCAGACAGCCGCAGCGCTGGTTATGCAGAAGAATTAAAAAAGAACAAGGAACTCAGTGATGGGTTTTATCAAAAAACATGCTGCCCGGCACACGCGACGTATCCACTATATAAGATTGTCTGGCTGCAGCATCATTGTCCGGATGTTTTTGCTCAAATGAAATATGTTGGATCAATCAAAGATTATATTTTTGCAAAACTTACAACGGAGTGGGTT
>DCFY01000016.1 GCA_002315155.1 Megamonas sp. UBA1792 | reverse complement strand
AGCACCATCGGTGTTTCAGCAGCACCATCGCTGCGTCCGCCAATAAGTGTACACACAACAGCGGATGAAATTGCTACAACCGCACCAACTGAGATATCAATACCGCTTGTCGCAATAACAAACGTCATTCCCAATGACAATATAATAAGCGATGACGAACGATTCAAT
Source organism: Megamonas sp. UBA1792 (assembly GCA_002315155.1). Next base: position 2,667 of record DCFY01000016.1, on the reverse strand, counting down.
ATATCTATAAGGCGTCCATAAAGCATGCCATCCTCCGTCATTTCTATATGCAAAAATCCATCAACAAAAATAATATTGAATAACAGTAGTGCCGCAAGTGCAACAAGCGGCAAAAACAGTGAACTCGATGTGAGTCCCTTGAGCTTACCCATTATGCGTCACCTCCTGCAATTGCCCGCATCACATTTTCTGAACTGATATCATCGTTCTCAATTTCTGCAACCTTTTTCCGGTCACGCAGTACAACGAGTTTCGTACAGGTACGAACCATTTCATCCATTTCACCAGAGATAAACACAATGGCCATTCCCTTTTCTTTTGCGAGATGGATCGCCATCTTTTGTATTTCGTTTTTTGTCCCAACATCAATACCACGCGTTGGTTCATCAAGAATTAAAAGATCCGGATTTGTTACAAGCCAGCGGGCAATAATAACTTTTTGCTGGTTTCCGCCACTGAGGTTCTTCATGAGCTGTTCACGGCTTGAAACTTTGATATTCAATAATTTGATACTTTCATCTGCCAGCCTGACCTGCTCCTTATATGGAATATGACAGAACATGCCATCCTTGGCCTGCATAGCAAGAATTATATTTTCGCGCACACTTAAGTCACCGATGATACCCTGAAGCTTTCGATTTTCCGGGCAAAACGCGATTTTTTTCCGCATGGCGGCCATCGGTTCCTTTATATTCAATTTTTTACCATTAATTAAAATCTGGCCTTTTGTAATACTATAGATACCAAAGAGCAATTCTGCTGTTTCTGTACGACCCGAACCAAGAAGTCCGGCGAAACCCATAACTTCACCTTTATGGATCTTAACATCCATATTCATAAGAAGTCCTGTACAGCCAATATGATCCGCTTCGAGGAATACGTCCTCAGACGGTATACTTTTTTCTTCTTTTTTGCCAAAATCCTTTACATCGGACAAGTCCTTACCAACCATTCTGGCAATGAGCTCCACCTTGGGAAGTGCAGCAACATCATACGTTCCAACAAGCTCTCCATTACGGAGTACCGTAACCCGGTCACACAAGTCATAAATTTGTTCCAAAAAGTGTGATATAAAAATAATACCCATGCCCTGCTTCTTTAGTTGACGAATAATTTTGAAGAGACGCTGTGTTTCCTGTTCATCAAGGCTTGATGTCGGTTCATCAAGAATAAGAATTTTTGCTGAAACATCCACGGCACGCGCAATAGCAATCATCTGCTGGATTGCTACAGAATAATGATCCAAAGTCTTCGTTACATCTATATCCACATTGAGTTTCTTTAGAAGTTCTTCTGCCCGCATATTTATTAATTTCCAATCAATGAAACCATGCTTTTTCGGTTCACGACCGATAAATATATTTTCTGCAACCGTAAGATTTAAGCACAAATTCACTTCCTGATACACTGTAGAAATACCACATTCTTGTGCTTCCTTCGGTGTATGCGGTGATATTTCTTTTCCTTCAAGCTTTATCGCCCCGCCGTCACGCTGATAAACACCCGTGAGCACCTTGACCAGTGTCGATTTACCTGCACCATTTTCCCCCATAAGCGAATGGATTTCACCGTTTCTCAGTGTAAAATCAATTTTTGAGAGCGCACGAACACCTGGAAATATTTTATTGATTTGCCGCATTTCCAAAAGAACGTTTTCCATTAATCCCACCCCATTTTTCTGGATAGCCTACATTTAAAAAATGACCACGCCCTGCCCTTTCACGGCTCGGGCGCAGTCATTAACCCTACAATTTATTAATACTTTCTTTCAGGTAAAACTTTTGCTGCTACGTCAGCAGGGAAAATTCCTTCATCAACGTATACATTCTTTGTTACGCTTTCACCCGCAAGAACTTTCTTAGCTGTTTCCATGAGCAATGGTCCCTGAAGCGGATTGCATTCTACTGTGCAATTTGCTTTACCATCAATCATAGCCTGGAACATTCCTTTTACAGAGTCGATGGAAATAATTGTGATATCTTTGCCTGGTTTGAGACCAGCTGCTTCAATTGCCTGAATCGCACCAAGAGCCATATCATCATTGTGAGCAAAGAGAATATCGATCTTGTCACGATCGGATTTAAGGAAAGATTCCATAACTTCCTGACCCTTCTGACGAGTGAATTCCCCTGTCTGAGAAGCAAGAATCTGGTACTTCGATCCATCTGCAGCTGCGCCCATAGCATCCTTGAAACCGTTCTGACGGCCAATTGCTACAGAAGATCCCACCGTACCTTCAAGCACAACAATATTGTATTTGTCGCCGCTGCGTGGAACCTTATTTTCTTTCTGCATGTATTCATCAATCCAGTTGAATACTTTCTTGCCTTCAGCAAGAGAATCTGTACCGATCTTAGCTACGTATAAAGAATCATCGGAAAGCTTTACGTCTCTGTCGACAATGATTACAGGGATTTTTGCATCCTTTGCTTCTTTAAGAACTGTATCCCAGCCAGTTTCTACGATTGGCACAAATGCGATAACGTCAACGCCTTGTGCAATAAAGGAACGGATTGCCTTAATTTGGTTTTCCTGTTTCTGCTGTGCATCAGAGAACTGCAGCTTGATTCCAGCATCTTGTGCTGCCTGTTTAATTGATTCTGTATTTGCTGTTCTCCATTCCGATTCTGCCCCGATCTGAGAAAAGCCCATTGTAATCTGTTTGTC
>DCFY01000055.1 GCA_002315155.1 Megamonas sp. UBA1792 | reverse complement strand
AATGTAAGCGATCTGGAAGAAACAGAAGGCAAATTCAAAGTAAACCTGATAAAGGCAGTTGTACCGATTGTTCCCTTGGTTGTTCTTGTACTGGCAACACCGCAAATTGGTGTACTGCCTGATATAACAATTCCACAGGCGATGATTATGGGGGTTATTTTAGGCTTTCTTGTGCATCGTAAAGCACCAGGTGAATTTACAAAACAATTCTTCAATGGATTGGGAAATGCCTACGGAAATATTATTGGGATCATTATTGCTGCAGGAGTATTTGTTTATGGCATGCAATGTATTGGCTTAATCGGCAGTTTGATTGAATTGATGAAGAACAGTCAGGGGATTGCGAAGTATGCTGCTTGTGCCGGCCCGGCTTTGCTGGCGGTACTGTCTGGCTCGGGTGATGCAGCTGCATTGGCTTTTAATGGTGCGGTAACACCACATGCAGCTTTGTTTGGTATGACAATTGTAGATCTTGGTTCTTTGGCGACAATCTCGGGTGCGCTTGGCAGAACGATGTCACCTGTTGCTGGTGGAGCAATTATTTGTGCAACTCTGGCAGGGGTGAATCCAGTTGAAATCGCAAAGCGTACAGCTCCGGCAATGATTTTTGGGTTGCTGTTTTTACTGTTCGTGCTCGGGTGATAAATAAAATAAAGTGAGCAAAGAAAATGGTTTTAAATGAGGAGCGATAATATGGAAAATATAGATAAAAAAATTGTAGAATTCGCAAAAAAAATAGAAGAAAAAACAATTGTACGGCGCAGAGATTTGCACTCTTATCCGGAAACTGGCTGGACCGAGTTTCGTACGGCATCAATTGTAATTAAGACGATGATGGGATTTGGCTATGATGTGAAGTTTGGCAGTGATGTAATTGATGCAGACAGTATGATGGGAGTTCCAGCAGAAAATGTACTAAAAAAGCAGATGGAGCGGGCGGTTTCGCAGGGGGCTGAGCCATCGCTGGTTGGGAAAATGGCAGGTGGAAAAACAGGTGTTGTTGCTACGATGAAGTTCGCTAAACCAGGAAAAACCGTAGCTCTTCGTTTTGACATGGATTGTAATGATATTACGGAAGCAGCAGATAAAAAACACCGACCTTATAGAGATGGCTTTTCATCGCGGAACCCCGGCTGCATGCATGCCTGTGGTCATGATGGTCATACATCGGCTGGACTCGCAGTTGCAGAAATACTAGCCGGACTAAGAGATGAGCTGGCAGGTACAGTCAAGTTCATCTTCCAGCCAGCAGAGGAAGGTGTCCGTGGGGCAAAAGCAATGGCAGCAAAAGGTGTAGTTGATGATGTGGACTATTTACTGGGAGCGCATCTCATGATGCCAAAGGTTGGTTATCTTGCGTATGATGTGCAGGGGTTTTATGCAACAAGTAAGTTTGATGCTGTATTTACAGGAGCATCGGCACATGCAGGCGCAGCACCGGAGCTTGGTAAAAATTCGCTTTTAGCAGCAGCAAATGCGGCAATTAATTTGCTGGCAATTTCACGTCATGGTGAAGGGGCTTCACGTATCAATGTAGGCGTTATGACTGCCGGGAGTGGCCGTAATGTAATACCGTCAGAGGCGACAATTAAAGTGGAAACGCGTGGTGCATCAAGCGAAGTGAATGCATATGTCTACAAAAATGCAGAACGGATTATTAACAGTGCAGCAGCAATGTATGATAACGAGGTTGTAATTACACAAATGGGAGGTGCCGTAGGCGGCAATAATTCACCGGAGCTGTCCGAGTACGTAGGTGATGTTGCAAAACGCCTGGGGACATTTGATACATTTGAGACGTTGCGTGATATTGGCGGTAGTGAAGATTGCTCCTATTTTATGGATAGGGTGCAAAAAAATGGCGGGCAAGCAGCATATCTTATTATTGGAGCATCGCTTACAGCGGTAAATCACAATTTGTATTTTGATTTTGATGAGCAGGTTCTGACAAAGGAAGCACAGCTTCTGGCAGTAGCAGCCAGTGGGTTGCTCGTAAAGTAAAATTTTAGAAATAAAGCAGAGAACTTAACTGATTCTCTGCTTTATTTATGAGATAGCAAAGAAGCGAAGAAGGATTAGTTAAAGGTTGTGGAAAATGCGCTTCTTTTTTAGGGTGTTTTAAACAAGGAGCAGGAGTTTTCAGCTTTTTAGCAAAAGAAGATAGAAAAGAGTGTGTAGGAGTAAAGGAGCTAAGCGTGGTGCTAAAAATAGGGATTATCAGCTCGTCGATGGAGACAATCAAACTCATTACGAAGCTGGCTAAATCAATGCTGGATGAAAAGACGCATGTATTTATTTCGTGCTTGTATCAGGAAACAAATGAAATCAAAGAAATTTTATTAAAACAGAAAAATGAAATTGATGGCTGGATTTTTTCGGGACCGAATCCTTATACAGCAGCAAAACCTTATTTGGGAGATACGGATAATACGGTTTTTTGCTCTGTGACAGGAAATGAAATTTATCACTGTCTTTTGGAAATGATTTATCGCATGGATCAAAAAAAACTGCGCGTATCGATTGATACACCGACTACAGATGTGTTTGCTTTTAGTGAATGTGTAGAGCAGCTTGATATTCCCAAGAATGAAATTTATCTTCAGGATTATACGGTTCCATATGATACGGAGGATATTATTAAAAAGCATTTGACTTTGTGGAAGGCTGGTAAAATTGATGTTGTGCTGACGACCTTGAATATTGTAACAAAGAAACTGCTTGAAAAAAAGATTCCTGTAAGGCGCGTTGCGGTGAGTACCACAGCGATGCGACAGGCAATTGATATGCTGGAACAAAAGCTGACAGGACTTCATTTTAAAGAAAGCCAGGTTGGAATGGAAATTATTGAGATTCGTGACTATGAGGGATCAATTGAAAAAACAGGAAATTATTACAAAATGCAAAAATTGGAATTGCGGATTAAAAATCGTTTATTAGATCTTTGCCAGAATCTTAATGGCTACTTGTCGGAAAAAGGCAATGGGTATTATGAGATTTTTGCTTCACGAGGGGTAATTAAGCGCAATATTAAAGAACTAAATGAGATTATTGATAAGATAAAAATTGATATGCAGCTTTCAATTGGCACGGGGATTGGTTTTGCGTCAACGGTTTTTGGTGCGCAGCTTAATGCTCGTAAGGCACTTGTACAGGGGCGAAATGTAGATAAAAATATTGTTGTGCTGGATGAAGACGGAACCTTTATCGAAGACGTCGGGTTAGAAACGGAATTTATTTATCAGGCAGTTACGAGTGAACCGCAAATGACGGCAATGTTAAAAAATGCCAATGTAGGAATACATTCATATAATCGGATTGCCTTTATCGTTCGCAAAATGAAATGGGACACCTTTACAGCAGCACAGGTGGCGCAACAGCTAAATGTAACGGATCGTAATATACAGAGAATTTTATTAGGGCTTAGTAAAGCAGGCCTTATTGTAGAGGCGGGTCAGGAAGCAACGAGTAAGCGGGGGCGGCCAACGAGAATATACAGAATGAAGTAATGCAGACAAAAA
>DCFY01000077.1 GCA_002315155.1 Megamonas sp. UBA1792 | reverse complement strand
TTTTGCCAGATTTATTTTGGCGGACAGATCTGTGCAGTGACCAGCATAGACGGCATGAGCATGGAGGGTTTTGAAATAGTTCATGGTGGCTTCCATTTGCTGCTTTTCGGTTTGAAGAAGATGGAAGCCGCCGATGATATCGTAGATTCTATTATCGCAGCAGATTTTTTTGGCATATTCGATAATATTGCAGATGCCGGAGTGTGAGCAGCCGGTGATGATGATAAGGCCCTGCGGTGCTTTGTATACCAAGGCAGAGTCATCGAGGACATAATCTTCATGCCAAATACTATCAATAAGCTCTTCACCAATGGGATGATTTGCTTCAAAGGGAAAACAGCGTTCGATTTCACCGAGAAAAATCAAATGGTCTGTTAAGTGGATTGGCGTCTTGCTGAGAACTGGAACAAAGTTTTTTTTCAGTTCTTCAAGTGATATAGGGCAGCTGATTGCCAGACCATTGGCCCGTTTCGGGTAAAAAGCTGCCGGATGAGCGATGAGCTGGGGCTTTTTATAGAAAGTGCTGGTTTCATAAAGCTGATTCAGCTCAATAAGACCACGTGTATGATCATCGTGTCCGTGTGAGATAATCACGCTGTCAATATCATAAAGATTAAGGTGCATGGCCTTGGCATTTTGCAGAAAAATATTTGAATATCCGGTATCGAAGAGAAAAGTTTTATCCTCACATTTGATGAAATAAGATACAGCGGGTTCACCGATAAAATAGCGGTCGATAAGGGTATTGTTATCAACCAGAATGGTTAGTTTCATAAGCAGGCCTCATTTCGTTACATAGAAAAATCCCCTAAAAAGCATATTATATAATATGCTTTTCAGGGGGAGAACGGTTTTACTGTATAATGTGTTTGCCGCCATAGTAGCGCGGCTGCCAATAGGAGTTGCTGAGTTCATCAATACGAACCCCTTTGCTGGAAGATGCATGAATAAACTTGCCGTTGCCAAGGTAAATGCCACAATGAGAGGCACCAGGCTCATAGGTCGTGAAGAATACGAGATCGCCAGCTTCAAGCTGATTTTGCGATGCTTTAAGACCGAGCTTATATTGTTCATCAGCTGTGCGAGGGAAACTAATTCCATTTTGGGCAAAAACATATTGCAGGTAGCCTGAGCAGTCGAAGGCTCTTGGTGTCGTGCCACCGAAGCTGTAAGGTACACCAATGTATTTTTTTGCAGTCATGAGAATTGCGTTGACTTTACTACGTGATAAAAAAGGCCTGCTTTCTGGCACGTTGAGTTGCCCTTTCAGCAGTGGTAAGGTATCGTCGTCTATAGCGGGTTTTCCTTTCCTGGGGGTGGCTCGTTTGATCGCACGCCAGGTTGAGCCGTCTACCTGTCCTGTGATTTTCATGTGCTGATCGCGCTGAAATTCAAGTACAGCACGTTTGGTTTCTTCTCCAAATATGCCGTCGATTTTTGAGATGCTATAGTTGAGACGCTGTAGTTGCTGTTGAAGAATTTCAACATCGTGTCCATGCGTACTGAGCTTCAGACTTGGCGCAGCCAGGACAGGAGCACTGTTCGCAAAGCATACCATAAGTGAAAAAGCCAGACAGAAGAAAAAAATAAACTTACGCATGGAAATCGTCCGTCCTTTCAGTCGTGTTTTATGTGTTCGAGTCCCTGACTCATAAGGCTGACAACATGGTCGTCATCAAGTGAGTACCAAGCTTCTTTTCCCTCTTTGCGAAACTTCACAAGACGAGCACCACGCAGTACGCGAAGTTGATGCGAGATTGCGGATTGTCCCATTTGCAGGGATGCGGCAATGTCACAGACGCACATCTCGTTTGCTGAAAGCAAGGCGAGAATCTTGATACGGGTGGGATCACCGAGAACCTTAAAGGTTTCTGCAAGCTGGAGGCTGGTTGAATCATCGATTTGATGCAACTTTGCGTTTTTTACCATATCAGTATGTACATGATAGATTTCGCAGGTATCACAAGGGATAGTTGGTTTCATAAAAGTAAAGCCTCCAATGATAATAAAAGAAATATTTCTACAAATCTAGTATAGAACAAAAAAAGAGATTTGAAAATCTTTTTTTTGCAAGAAAGTGAGGGAAGATAAGCCGTAGTGGCTAGCTTGACACTTTGTCATAAAAAAAATAAGTTATCCACATAAATAGAGCTGTTTTCTGTAAAGTGTGAATAAAAGTGAGGATAACTTATTGAAAACCAATAAGTTAAAGCGTTCGACTTATGCACAGAAATGGGATAACTTTATCCACAGCTGTGGATAAGATATAGATCATGCAAGAAAAAAGCTTCTGCTCAATTTATGAAACAGAAGCTTTTAATAAAAAGTGAAAGTTAGAAATTGACTAATAAATTAAGAAACAAACATTTGTCCGAAGTAAACAATACAGCCCATTAGAATTATAAAAGGAATGTAGTATTTGACAGCGGCCTTGAGCAGTTCGCCATCGCGACCAGCAAGGCCTGTTGCAGCTACAGCAATAGCAATGCTTTGTGGTGAGATCATTTTACCGGCACAAGCTCCTGTTGGGTTTGCTGCGGTAATCCAGACCTGATTGGCTTGGATGGCAAGAGCCGAGTCGGCCTGCAGCTTGCCAAAAAGAACACTGCTCGATGTTGCGGAGCCGGTAATAAATGTACCAATGGAGCCAATGAAGGGGGCGATTGCCGGATAGGCAGTGCCTGTGACGGCAACTGCAGTTTCCGCAATCTCGGTTGTCATGCCGCTGAATCCCATGACTTCTGCGGTAGCAATGACAGATATGATCGTAATGATTGTTGTGTAGAGACCTATGACGGTTTTGCCAAGGACAGAGAACATTTCACTAAAAGAAGCCTTCTGTACGCGGCCACCGATAAAGGCTGCAAGCAGGATAAGAACACCTGGTGTTGCAATCCATGTGAACGTATAGGGTGTACCACCCTGACCACTATAGATGAGAATAGAAGTTTTTATAAGATTAAGCGGATCATGGATTGCCGGAATAAGCTTGGAAGTAAAAAGAAGAAATATAAAAATAAGAATGAATGGCAGCCAGGCGACAAGTGCACGTTCTGTCGTAATCGGTGCGGCATTCTTTTCTTCTTTGGTATCGATCTGGTATTGCGGATCGATGTTTTTTGTAAGTTTTGCACCAATGACAATCGCTGCCATTGCTCCGATTGATCCGGCAATAACAGCAAGTTCTGCGCCCATAAGTGAAGCAACAATAAGCTCAGGAACGATGAAACAGACACCAGCAGCCAAAGTTAGCAGAAATACACCCTTAAGCGCTTTGATCGATCCGCCTGTAGCGATGACCATAAGAAATGGACAAAGCAGGGAGATTGGTGCAAGCTGCAGTGCAACATATTTGGCGAGAATTGCTGAATCAATGCCGGATACCTGACCAAGTGTGACAACAGGAATCCCAATGGAGCCAAAAGCTGTTGGCACAGAGTTAGCGATAAGACAAACAAGTGCAGAGAGTAAAGGGTTAAAGCCAATTCCGGCAAGCATGCTTGCCGGAATTGCAATGGCGGTACCGAAGCCCGCCATACCTTCGAGGAAACTGCCAAACCCCCAGCCAATGAGGAGTACAAGAATACGTCGATCCGTGCTTACAGTCGTCAGCATTCTTTTGATGGTATCCATTCCCTTTGTGTAGAGAGAAAGATTATACGTAAAGATTGCGGCAACGATGACGAGCAAAATTGGCCAGCAGGCAAGAGCAAGACCTTGAAGAACCGCCATGATTGCATGCGAAAGTGTCATATCCTCGCAAAGCAAAGCAACAGCTAAAGCAATGATGAGTGCGATCGGACAGGCTTTATAGCCGGACATCTTAAGACCGCTCAAGGCAAAAATAAGCCAAAGTATAGGAGAAAGTGCCAGTAAAAATAACAAAATTTTCAGATCCTTTCATTTTGTGGATTGGTATGACCAATGAATATAGACCTTAACATAAATTTATCTGTATTATAGATAACACAGATTGCATAGAAAATAATTATATACTATACGTTATATAATATATAATTATTTTCTATGTGTCAATATGATATAATGTATAATTTCGAATATTTAAAGATATTCAAAAAACAAAATGATGTTTGCGTAGAAATTCATAATGATCCCAAAGGGCCGCCTGGGCTTTCTCCTTGTTGTTGTTTTTGATTTCAGCAACAATGCGTGCGTGGATATTCTGCAGTTCTGTTGTTTCAAGTACTTTGCTGGAAATCCGAATCCGGGCTTCACTGATTGCACGTTCCATAACACCGGAAAGAACTTGAAGGATTGCGATGATGAGCTGATTGCCGGAGGCAGTAGCAATGGTATCATGGAGCTTTTTATCAAGGGAAGCGCTGAGGGACTGGCTTTGTGATTCCTGCAGTTCCTGAACGATTTTTTCCAGTGAAGCGATTTCCTCAAATGTTATTTTGTTGATGCATAGTGCAATCGCTTGTTCTTCAAGGCCACAGCGCAGCTCATTAAGCTGCTGATAGCTGATTTTTTGCATAAGCATCATCATAGACATTGTATTGATAAGGCTTTTTTCAAAGTTGCAGGAAATCGTGTTGCCGGCACCCTGTGTACTTGTGATAATGCCGATGACGGCAAGTGTACGCAATGCTTCACGTACAGAGTTGCGGCTTACACCCAGTTCTTTGGCAAGGTCACGTTCTGGTGGCAGATTTTCTCCCTGTTGTAAGGCACCTGTTACAATTTGATTTTTTATATAGACGATTACTTTTTCATAGGCTTTGTTCGTGTCGTTGTTGTTTTCTTGCATAAATAAAATTCACCTGTCCTTAGTGTATATAGATAATTTCATTCTATCACAATATAAGAAGTTTCAAAACAGGAAAACCATAAAACTTTGTAACTTTAATAACAAAAAGGCTGCCGTAGAAAAACGGCAGCCTTCAATTTTGGATTAATATACTTTTGTGACAGTAAAGCCTTTTTTATCAAAGGCGGTGATGATCTTGTTGATATGCTGCTGATTATGGGTTTCAACAGTAACTTCAAGCTGTACCTTCTTGAAACAGTCTGTGACCTTTGCCTGATTGTGGTCAAGCTTGATAACATTAGCATTTTCTTCAGCAAGAATTTGCGATACTTTGAGAAGCTGCCCCGGCTTGTCCGGAAGCTGTACAGAAAAACAGAAAATGCGACTGCGTGCAATGAGGGCTTTGTCAATAAGAGCGGAGATTGTTAAGATATCGATATTGCCGCCACTTACGATTGCGACTACCTTTTTGTTTTTGAAGGGAAGTTTACTGAGTGCAGCGAGCGAAAGAACACCAGCACCTTCAGCGATAAGTTTGTGCTTTTCGATAAGCGAGAGAAGTGCGGACATGATTTCAAGCTCAGAGACAGTGATGATATCATCAAGGTATTTTTTACAGAACTCGAAGGTAAGCTCTCCTGGTGTTTTTACGGCACAGCCATCTGCGACGGTATCGGCACTGTGCAGAGTAGATACCTTGTTTTTGGCAAGCGAGTTCTTCATACAGGCGGCGTTTTCCGGTTCGACACCAATAACCTTTATATTAGGATTTACCGCTTTTGTTGCCAGTGCTACACCACTGGCAAATCCACCACCGCCGATCGGTACAAGAATGACTTCGGCATCCTTAAGCTCATCGATGATTTCAAGAGCAGTTGTGCCCTGCCCGAGAAGTACTTCAACGTCATTAAAGGGATGTACGTAGATGTAGCCATGTTGTTTTTTTAGTTCAAGGGATTTTGCATAGGCATCATCAAAGCTGTCTCCGAAGAGAACGACTTCTGCACCAAGAGCGCGTGTAGCTTCTACTTTGAGAATAGGTGTCGTTGCCGGCATAACGATAACGGCCTTGGCACCAAGCTTCTGTGCAGCGAAGGCTACACCTTGTGCGTGATTGCCGGCTGAAGCAGTTATGACCCCATGCGAGCGTTCATCGGCAGAAAGCTGGCTGATCTTGTTATAGGCACCGCGCAATTTGAAGGAACCAGTGTTTTGCAGGTTTTCTGGCTTGATAAAAACGCTGTTTTGTGAAAGTGTGGAAAAATAAGGACTTTCAATAAGATGTGTTTTTCTGACAACATTGTTTAGCTGCTTGGCGGCGCGGTAGACATCTGCAATTGAGGTGTTTTCTACAATAGATTGAGGTGATAAAATTTTTTCTTCAGACATAAATATCCTCCTTGTAAGTGTGCTTGTATTTGATGGACTGTATATTTCTGTCGTGATTTAGTATATGTAAATAAGGGTAAAATTGATAAAATGTTTAATAAAGTTTATCATTAACTTATAGGGGTGTCAATGTGTTTTGTTTATGTATGAAAAAGAAATATTTGGCAGAAAAGAGACAATTAAAAAGCGAGTTTTGCTTTTGCTTATATAACTTGTCGTTTGCTCAAGCTGAGGGGAAATATAGTAAAAGCTGAAATAAATGATGCGGATATCATTTATGGTAATTGATTGGTTAACAGATAAGAATATTCTATTTGATAAGGGAATATTGGATTGCAGTAGTAAGGTGCATCTGTCTATTGAAAAAAACTGGCAAAAATAACAGGATTTTTTTTTATTATCGCGAAATGAATAAGTATAGAAAAATTTTGTAACTTATATAAGACAATGCAGCAAAAGGAGGTAAAGCCTGATGCAGGAGACCAGACATATACTTGTCCCCGTCGATGGTTCTGAGAATTCGGACAAGGCAGTTGTTCAGGCGGTTGATTTAGCGAAGGCATGTGCAGCTGTAATTGATTTGTTGTATGTTTCATATTTTGACAGTGGAACGGATGATGCAGTAGAGAATATTTCCTGGTTGCCGGACAGTGTTACGGGTTCGACTGGCAAGACGAGTAAAGCCATACTGGAACATGCGAAAACACTTGTTCCGGAAACTATAGAAAGACATCTGCATATTGAAACGGGCATACCAGCAAAGAAAATTCTGGATTTTGCGAAACGTAACGAAGCCGATATGATTGTGATTGGTGGTCGCGGGCTTGGCATCGTGGAGGGCTTTCTTCTTGGCAGTGTGAGCCAGCAAATCATTGAGCAGGCTGCCTGTCCTGTACTTGTTGTAAAATAACAGATTTGGGTGATGGGGAGGGATAGGTATGGGGCATAAAAGAATTCTCGTTCCGATGGATGGTTCAGAAAATTCTATGCAGGCTGCAGAATGGGCGATCAATCTTGCTCAGGCTTGCGAAGCAGAATTAGAGTTCCTCTATGTGGTGAATCTCAAAGGAGAACTGCTGCGACCGACAGTCCTCGATCGTCATACATCGATACTTGAAGATGCGATTGACCTTGGTAAGCGCCTGCTTGATACAGCTTTGGATCTGGTGCCAATATCGATTAAGGCGAGAGGGCATTGTGTAAGTGGTGATGCAGATGAGACGATTCTCAAAGAAGTACAGGCACTTTCTTGTGACATGATTGTAATGGGAAGCCGGGGGATTGGTGCAATTCATGCTGCGATTCTTGGCAGTGTGAGTGGTTATATATTAGAGCATGCAAAGTGTCCGGTTGTAATGATTAAGGCAGAGCAAAAGGAAAAATAAATTTTGGGAGGCACTATTATGATAAAAAATATTCTTGTACCGGTAGATGGATCAGAAGGCTCGGATCGGGCGATTGAACAGGCAATTATGCTTGGACAGGCCTGTGAAGCAAAAATCAACTTTTTGTATGTAGCAAATATCAATCAACTTGCAATCAATGCCTGCTTATCCGATGCAATTCTTGAAGCTGTAACAAAAGCAGGTAATGTAATTCTTGATCGGGCCATGGAAAAAGTACCAGAAGGTATTGCTTGTGAAGCTTTCTCCGAAACGGGGTCACCGGCTGTCATTATTCTTGATTTTGCCGCAGATAATGATTCGAATCTCATCGTTATGGGCAGTCGTGGACTTGGTGTTGTTAAAGGAGTACTCCTTGGCAGCGTCAGTCAGTATATCGTTGAGCAGGCAAAGTGTCCGGTACTTGTCGTAAAATAAGCATACAGTTGGGAAACCAGCATCTGAGGGAATGATTTCTTAGGTGCTGGTTTTTGTTTTATAACAAAAA
>DCFY01000035.1:2998-3230 GCA_002315155.1 Megamonas sp. UBA1792 | reverse complement strand
CAAAAAGAATACGCGCCTCTGCCTGTCATTCGATCCTGATAAGTTAACGCGTAATCTGCAACGGGTAAGCGTTGACTCTCTGCATCTTCCCCATACTGCACTGCGTTGATAAATTTCTGTGGATGCTCAATGCGCACACCAATTGCAAAAGCCTTCGCCTGCATGGATACCTTTTTTGCATGCAGCATCGCATAAGTATCACGTGCTGAATGGCCAATTCCCAGAAGCACCG
>DCFY01000035.1:0-2667 GCA_002315155.1 Megamonas sp. UBA1792 | reverse complement strand
ATATCGGTTACACTTGATGCAAACCTCACTTCACCGCCCATACGTATGATTTCCTTACGTATGTTCTTAACAATCGTTCGCAGCAAATCCGTACCTATATGAGGTTTATGCAGATATTTTATTTCCGCCGGTGCACCAGCAGCAACGAATGCTTCAAGCACATCCATCATTTTACTGTCATTAATACGTGTCGTAAGCTTGCCATCTGAAAAAGTTCCAGCCCCGCCTTCGCCAAACTGTACATTTGAACGTTCATCAAGTATGCCTGTCCGCCAGAATTTTTCAATATCAGCATGACGTCGATCAACATCATACCCCCGTTCCAGAATAAGCGGTGCACAACCGTGCTTTGCCAGCGTAAGTGCTGCAAACATCCCAGCTGGGCCAAAGCCAACAACAATCGGTCGCCTGTCTTTTTCAATCGCTATGCTGTGGTTTACTGTTTTTTCCACTGCAAGTACCTGTGCAATATTCTTATCCTTATGCAAATGTGCCAATATCTTTTTTTCCGAACCATCAATCTTTACATCCATTACATAAACAAACTGTATTGGTGCCTTCCTATATCGCCTGGCATCGATCGCTTTACGAACAATTACCACCTCAAGCACTGCCTGGGGTGGTAATTGAAGACGTTTTGCTATCAATGACGATAATGGTGTCTGATCGGTAAAAGGCACATTGAAATTTGTAATTCGTATCAATCTGCTTTCCTCATTCCATTACTTTTTTTCCGCAATATCAATAATAACACTTACAATTCCATTTGTCACTGTAATTCCCGGTGGTAATTCAAGCTTGACATCCTTCTTTGTCGCCTTCGTAAAACCCTTCAATAATATTTTTTCCGTATCGATTTCATTAAGTGACTCGATGAGCTTTGCTTCACCAGCAATTTCAATTTTCGATGGATCAACTTTTATACTGTTTAACACGTAATTTGCCGCAAGATCACTACCGACAATTGGTTTGATACTAACAATTTTCTTCGATAATCCACGAGCCAGCGCAACACTCACCTGCTCTGTCTGCGGAACAACCTTAACTTCCTCAACTTCTTTGCCATCTGCATTCACTGCTGTAAGCGGTATCGCAACATCAAAATCCGCATTGTTACCTGCCAATGAAACATAGCCCACAACTCGTGTAACCTGACTGACTGAAGCACTTGGCCCTTCTATCATCACATTCGATAATGCCGGAGTTACCTTTGCCACTGTTGTTCCTGGTGCCGATAATCCTGTCACAACAACTTCTGCCTTAACCTGCCGTTGTACAATCTTATCGATATTGAACGTGAGTGTCTCCGGTAAAGTCTCTACAAGTTCAAACCCTGCTGGCAAAACAGTCTGGACCTTCACAGACTGCTTTCCCTCCACAATTCCATTAAGATCAACATATGCTTTGAACTCTGACTCTGTTACCGCTACAAACAAAGAACGAGGACCACGTACTTTAATCTTAATTTCATCTACATTGTGTGTAATCTTATAGCCTTCCGGTGCATTGACAATATTAAGCGGAACCGTAAAACTTCCTTCAATTGACGGATTTTGGTCATTCATAATAAAAAACCATAAGACAGTTGCTACAAGTAAAGCAATAACTTTCGCCAGAAGATTCCGTTGCAATAAACTGATCATTTTTTCCGCCTCCAGTTCGCAACCATATCTTTAATATTTGTCGTTTTCGGTGCAAAAAGTGGCATTAAATGTTTCTTCAGCCTTTCCGAGTCAAGATGGCGATCAATCTTGCCATTTTCCGCAATTGAGATAGTTCCTGTTTCTTCACTTACAATAACAATAAGTGCATCGCACTGCTCTGACAAACCAATTGCCGCACGATGACGTGTACCAAGCTCCGTACTCAATGTGCGATTTTCCGTCAGTGGCAAAAGACACCCGGCAGCAATCATACGTTTACCACGAATTACCGCAGCTCCATCATGCAGGGGTGTATTCGGAATAAATACGTTCATCAAAAAATCTGCCGTAATAAGACCATCAATTTGTATTCCCGTTGCACAAATATCTTTGAGTCCCATCTCGCGTTCAAGTACAAGCAGTGCCCCAATTTTATTATTTGACATAATTCCAACTGCCTTATCAAGTTCATTTACAAGTGATCGTGCTTCATCATCATTCAAAAAAACCGACCGTCCAAAAAAACGACCCTGTCCAAGATGCTCTAACGTTCGCCGCAGTTCCGGCTGAAAAACAATCGGCAAGGCAACGAACAGCAATGTCATCGTTTTCTGTAATAGCCAATAAATCACATGAAGACCCAGCCAGTTACTGACCATCGTCAATCCTAAAAGAACAAGCAATCCTTTAACAAGCGTTATCGCCCGCGTGTCCTGCAGCATTACATACATCTTATACAAAATGAATGCCACAATAAGAATATCGACCAAATCCAGCAAACTTATTGTTGATAGTACTCCCCTTAACTGTATTGGCATAAACAAAACCCCTCAAATCATCATTACTTTAAGTATTCTCTTTCTTTTATCAAAAATCCTTGTTACCCGAGAACTTTTTTGCTCTTAATCTTCTGTAAATTAGACTTTAAATTATTAACTCTACATTAGAGTCCCTTTATGAAGATTATATGAAAATAACCCTTTTGATTGCATAAATGCAATCAAAAGGGTTATTTAATATTTAT
>DCFY01000046.1:4811-16538 GCA_002315155.1 Megamonas sp. UBA1792 | reverse complement strand
TTTTTTCATCTACGCCGCTTATCACATAGTCCTTATCTTTTCCTTCTTTTTTTAGAAATATATCTCGGACCCAGCCACCTGCAATATAAGCTTTCCCCCCCAATATACTAATTTTTTGTACAAACTCTTCTTCCTGCAAACACTCCACCTCAAATTAAAATAGCTGCACAGGTTCCCCTTTGCAGCTATCTATCATTTAATCTTTTATAATGTGTACACCACGGCTATCTATAGTAAGGAGTAAATATTTTGCCTTGACTTTATTGGCATCAAATGCCGCAACCATAGACGCACCTATTGCATCTCCGCCCTCTGTCGCAAATGCAATAAGGCATGGCCCGGCCCCACTCATACAGGCACCAAGTGCACCCGCATTTTTGGCTGCTTCAAACACATCATACATGCCTGGAATAAGCTTCGCTCGATAAGGCTGATGAATCATATCCTCAAATGCATGACGCAAATGTCTTGTGTCACCGCGGCAAAGCGCCGCAACAAGCAGTGATGCCCGACTTATGTTAAAGATTGCATCCTTCATCGGAACCATTTCGGGCAATACATTACGTGCAGACCGTGTTGACAATGAGAATTCCGGTACTGCAACAATTAGTTGCAAAGGTATCTTCGGTATGAAAGATAAACACTCCGGCTGGCCATTCTCGACAACACTAATTGTCACGCCGCCAAAAATTGCCGGTGCGACATTATCCGGATGTCCCTCGAGTTCTGTTGCCATCTGAAAAATCTCCCTCCGGTTAAAGGGATTGCCTAAGGCTACATTTGCGGCTTTAAGACCAGCAACAATAGCAGCAGCACTGCTGCCAAGACCACGTGAAAGGGGCACATTGTTTCGCATTTTTATATATGCACCCTTATATTCAACATTTGCCTTCTCTAAAAGATGCTGAATGGACCGCCAGACAATATTTCGTGAATCACAAGGTATATTCCCGGCACCTTCACCACTAATTTCAATTATAAGCTTTTCTTCCTTTCGCAAGGTAAGCTCAAGCTCATTATATATATTACAAGCAATACCAATTGTATCAAAGCCCGGGCCGCAGTTCGCTGTCGTGCCCGGCACACGTACTCTTATTGTTTTTTCTGGCATATTCAACAAGCCTCCTGGGGATTTTCCACACGAATCATATTGCGGATTTCCGTAACAACCGGCAACGCCTGCAACGTTTCCGCTGCCTTTCTGATTTTTTTCTGTAAAACACAATGCGTAATTGCAACAATTTCTGCACGTTCCCCAACTTTACGTGTTTGTATAACAGAATTCAGACTCACGTCATTTTCTCCAAAAGCCATTGCAATTGCCCCCAGAACACCAGGCTGATCATCGACAAGAAGGCGAACATAATAAGCTGACTTTGTTTCGTCAATTGGACAGAACTTCTTATGCTCATAGCAAGTGCAGCGTACGCGACCAAATGTCTCATTCACAATATCACGCGATATATCAATAACATCTGCAATAACAGCCGATGCTGTTGGCAAAGCTCCAGCACCCCGGCCATAAAACATCGCTTCACCAATTGCATTGCCACAGACATAGATTGCGTTAAATACGTCATTGACTGCTGCCAAAGGGTGCTCTTTCGGAAGAAATGCCGGATGTACGCGAACATCGACACCCTTTTCCGGTGAATCCTTGGCAATTGCCAAAAGCTTAATAACATAGCCCAACTCTGTCGCATACTCGATGTCTGCCGGTGTTATCTTTGTGATGCCTTCTACAGATACATCATCAAGACCAACACGCGTGTTGAATGCAATTGAGGCTAAAATAGCAGCCTTCCGTGCTGCATCAAGACCTTCGACATCTGCTGCCGGATTAGCTTCAGCGTATCCTTTTGCTTGTGCTTCAGCCAATACAGTTTTATAGTCCATGCCTGCCTGTGTCATTTTCGTAAGCATATAGTTCGTCGTACCATTTACAATTCCAATAACTTCAGTTATTTTATTCGCTGTGAGGCATTGCTTCAGCGGGGTTATGATTGGAATACCACCACCAACACTTGCTTCAAACATAAACTCAACATCATTTTTTTCTGCTGCATCAAACATATCTTTACCGAACTGCGCTAAAACATCTTTATTCGCTGTCACAATATTCTTACCTGCTTCCATTGCTCGCAGCATGTATTCACGCGATGGATGAATTCCACCCATAAGTTCAATAACAATATCTATATCGTCATCCTGTAAAACATCTTCAATCTTATCCGTTATAAAAAAATCACCCGAAAAATCACGTTTTGTTTTTACATTACGAACGAGTACAGTTTTAATGTGGAGTTGTGCGCCGACTTTCTGCGTAATTTCATGTTCATTTTCCTTAAGCACCCGGGCAACTCCTGTCCCAACCGTACCAAATCCCAATAAGCCTATATTTATCTTGTCCCTCATCCGACACACCTCCATCTTTCCCTTATGCCTGCCCTAAAACCTCAAGCCGTTTTACACCATCAACCATTCTGAGTTTATCAAGCAAAGCTTCCAGATCGATGACAAGATTTACGGTTTCAATTGAAACCGTAGCATTCGCAACTCCCTGCAAAGGAATTCCTTGATTGATCGTAAGTACGCTGCCAGAATCCGCCGAAATCGTATTAAGTACACTCGATAAAACCCCCTGCTTATGTTCGAGCAGAAATGTCAACGTGACTATCTTATTCTGACTTGCTTCATAGAACGGAAAAACAAAATCTTTATACTTATAGTATGCACTACGACTCAATTCCATCTTTTCAACAGCTTCATTAATTGTTCTTGCATCACCGCGTTTAAGCATTTCCTTTACACGTATTGTTTTTTTGATTGCTTCCGGCAGTATTTCTTCTCTGACAAGAAAAAAACCGGACTTTTCTTTATTCATATTAACCCTCCGTACTTTTAGAATGGATAAACTTCTATATACAGCAGACATTATACCATCTTTTGTTTACACTTGACAATAGCACGTACAAGAAAATGCCCGCTTATTCTAAAAAAAAGAATTCTTTACGGGCATTTATGTTATATCTATAGTTTCTTAATAATGTCCAGCTTTAATTTTACTTTCAGTCCCATTCAACAATCGATCAATATTTGTCTTATGACGGTAGATAACAAAAACAGCTGCAATAATGCCAAAAGAAAAATATTCTGTTGGATAAGCAAAAAGCCATGCCAGTATCGGTACAAGTGCCGCTGCGACAATAGAACCCAAAGACACATATTTCGTACTATATACAATGGCAAACCAGACAGCAAAAACGATGATCGTTGCTTGTGGCATGAGCATTGCAATAACGCCCAGCCCCGTGGCTACACCTTTACCACCTTTGAAGCCTAGCAGCAATGACCACGAATGACCAACAATAGCAAATATACCACCTAAAACCATCGCCATTGGCAAGCCTGAAATATTCATTCCAAGCCATACCCCGATGACTCCCTTCAGCAAATCAAGAAAAAAGACCAAAAAACCTGGCCCTTTCCCAAGAGTCCGCCAAGCATTCGTTGCTCCAATATTGTGACTGCCATGTTCCCTGAGATCTGTATGCCAGACAACCTTACCAAGAACAAGTCCACTCGGAATCGAACCTACAAGATAACTCAAAACACAGACAAAAACAAAATCCATGGTTATTCATCCTCTTCTTTTCTACCACGTGCAATAAGCTTCAAAGGTGTTCCTTCAAAACCAAAACTTTCACGCAGCTTGTTTTCAATAAACCGCAAATACGAAAAATGCATAAGCTCCGGATCATTTACAAAAACAATAAATTTCGGTGGTTTGATATCAACCTGTGTCATAAATAAAATTTTCAAACGTTTCCCACGATGTGCCGGAGGTGGATTGATCGAGACCGCATCGCGGATAAGTTCGTTCAATACACTTGTCTGAATACGCATCGACTGTTGATCCGCTACATACTTAACAAGCTCCGTTATACGACCTATCCGCTGTTTCGTAAGTGCTGACGTATACAACACTGGTGCATACTGTAAAAAGCCGATTTCATCACGCAAATCTTCTGTGAAGCGCAATGTCGATTTATCATCCTTTTCAAAAAGATCCCACTTATTCACAACAAGAACAACACCTTTACCGGATTCATGTGCATAGCCAGCAATCTTCTTATCCTGCTCAAGAATGCCTTCTTCCGCGTTGATGACCATAAGCACAACATCTGCTCGATCAATGGCACGTAAAGACCGCATAACGCTGTAACGTTCTACCGGTAAATCAATTTTCCCTCTGCGACGCATCCCCGCTGTATCAATAAGCATATATTTTGCATCATCTTTTATAAAATGCGTATCAATTGCATCACGTGTCGTTCCTGGAATACTACTTACAATAACACGTTCCGCACCAATAAGTGCATTGACAATTGAAGACTTCCCAACATTTGGCCGACCAATAACAGCAATGCTGATTTCATCGGCTTCCTTATCTTCGATACTTTCTTTCGGAAAAACTGCAACAATACGATCGAGAAGATCGCCGAGATTCAGTGAATTCGATGCTGAAATCGGCACGGGCTCGCCAAGACCAAGATTATAAAATTCATACATATCCATTTCACGACTCGGACTATCAATCTTATTCACAGCTAAAACAACTGGTTTTTTAGTCGTCCGCAAGATATTCGCAACCTCTTCATCTGTGCTTAGCATCCCTGTACGCCCATCGACGACGAGCATAATAACATCGGCTTCTTCCATCGCAATCAGTGCTTGCTGCCGCATCGAATTAACCATATCATCTGCCGTCTCAATTTCGATACCACCTGTATCAATCATTGTAAACGAATGATTCAACCATTCAGCATCCATATAAATGCGATCGCGGGTTACCCCCGGAAAATCTTCGACAATCGAGACTCGTTTTTTACCAATCTGATTGAATAAAGTTGATTTACCAACATTTGGGCGCCCGACAATCGCAACAATCGGTTTACTCATTTCTATCACTCTTCTTTCTATTCGGTTTTGTATACGCAGCATTACTCTGCCACATATAGGCTGTTTTTACATGTTCTGCTTCAGGTATATCCTTCCAACCAAGCAAAAGTTGTTTAAGCTCTGCACCTCCACGAGCCGTCTTCACACTTATTTTAAGCTCTTTTTGCAACTCTTCCAA
Source organism: Megamonas sp. UBA1792 (assembly GCA_002315155.1). The sequence goes on along the minus strand of DCFY01000046.1, from coordinate 11,398 downwards.
AGAATACTCGTCAAGAAAAATTTCTTCGCCTGCTCGAAGTGCAGATTCCGGTAAAATAACACCAGTACGCTTACCTGTTTCAGTCTTAAGCTTTTTTAATATATCCTGCCCGGTCAAAAGACCTGACACCGTTACATGTTCGCCAAAGAACGTATTCTCCAATGGCAACACCCGGATATAGAGATTTTTTACTGACAAGTTTCCCACCAATGACATTAATACAGGCGCAATCGATATTCCACATATGATATCTAAGTATAGCGGTTCCCTATAGGATTTGCAACTTACAGGTTCTGCCTGCCATTCATCAATAAAATTACGTATAAGCCCGATTCCGTTATCAAGTTGGGGGAATCCATCATAACTTTCTGTCGACGGAAGTTCACGTCCTGCAATAAAGTAAAATTCATCGCCAAGATAAATAAATGACCGCCCTGTCTTTTCTCGCTGTGCGCTCTGCCATTTTCCTACCTGATCAATCACACGCCCCGCACCAGCTGCATCAAACATTTTAAGTGGGTAACATCCTTCACGATACTTTGTAAGCCCTACCGGCACAATTGCCAGCGACTGCGCATAAGGCTGTCGGGCAATAATATCTTGTATTGTTCGATCAAGTTCATTCCCATCATTCAGTCCCGGACACAAGACAACCTGCGTATGATACTCAACATTACTTTCCGCAAGATGATCCAGTTGCTGCAAAATATCTTTCGCTCGCTTATTATTTAGCATCTGTGCCCGCAGCTCTCCGTTTGTTGTCTGCACTGACACAAAAAGCGGTGTCAGATGGAACTGTTTAATACGAGAAAAATCGGACTCAACCATATTGGTCAGTGTCACAAAATTCCCATAAAGAAAGGACATCCGATAATCATCATCTTTTACTGACAGACTCGTCCTCATGCCCGGAGCAATCTGATCGACAAAACAAAAACAGCAGTGATTTCCACAACAGCGAATTCCATCAAATACTGCTGACTCAAACTCTGCACCTAGTTCTTCATCATATTCCTTATCAAACTCCAAAATTTCCTGTTCACCCGATTTTCGTTCTACCAGAAGCTCAATTTCCTCCTCCGCAAAAGCAAAGCTCAGGTCAATGATATCCCTAAGTTCTTGCCCATTTACTGTAAGAATCTTATCACCAATTTGAAGGCCGAGCTCTTCAGCGAGACTCTCTGCCTGTATCCCTATAATTTTTCCTGAATACATTTTTCCCTCTATCTTTCCTACAAACAAAGGAGTGATGCAGAAACCATCACTCCTCTACGTACAGCCTATACAATTTCTTATTTTGTCTATTATTACAATTTTTTCAGAACATCGCCGACTTCGTCGCCAAGCGTTGCTTGTGATTCTTCCTGATTTGACATGTAATCATGATACTCAACCGTTTCAGTATCATTTTCAGCCTTTGTTATGCTCAATGAGATGCGCTTTTTCTGCTTGTCAATATGAAGAATCTTCACCTTGACTTCGTCACCGACATGAACAGCTTCTTCTGCTTTTGCAATATGTTTTTCTGAAAGTTCACCCATCGGAATCAAACCATCAAATCCTTGTTCGATCTGCATAAATGCACCAAAATCCGTCAGCTTCAAGATTTGTCCTTTAATGTGTTCACCTTCATTATAATGCTCTGCTTTATCAAGCCAAGGATCACGAATTGTATCCTTTATACTTAAAGAAATACGCTTTGTTTCAGGATCAAAATTCTTAACAAAGACATCAACCTGCTGCCCGACCGTGAGCACATCTGAAGGATGCTTTACACGTTCCCATGAAAGATCAGAAATATGTGCCAATCCATCTACACCACCAATATCAATGAATGCACCGTAATCAACAATTCTCTTAACAATACCCGTAATAGTCTGACCCGCTTCAAGACTTGCAAAAACAGCAACCTGCTTTTTTTCACGTTCCGCTTCAAGAATTGTACGGCGTGAAAGTACAAGGCGCTGTTTCCTTATATCAAGTTCAATTGGCAGTACTTCAAGTGTCTGCCCTACATAGATTGAAAGATCCTTAACAAAATGAAGTTCCAACTGTGAAGCTGGAATAAATCCCCTAACTCCGTTTACAGCTGCTACAAGCCCGCCTTTGACGACCTGCGTAACCTTAGCTTCTACAGTCTCTTTCTTTTCAACAATACCAGCAATCTCATCCCAAGCAACAAACTTATCTGCTTTAACTTTTGAAAGAATTACACCCTTTTCGCCACCCATTGATACAACAAATACATTAATTTCATCACCGACTTTAACAACATCTTCTGCCGACTCCGGTGCCGGATAAGTAAGTTCCGATTTAGGAATAGCAACTTCCGCCTTATATCCAATATCAACAAAAGCTTCATTGTGATTTACAAGTACAACTGTACCCTTTACGACTTCATGTTCCTTTATTTCCTGAACTGATTCTTCTTGTAATAAGCTTTCCATGTCTTGCACTTTTTATATACCTCCTTGATAATCCAGTCAGGAGTTGAAGCCCCTGCCGTAATACCAATTTTTTCAATTTTATCAAACCACTGATTCTGCAGCTCAACGACAGTCTCTATATGGTAAGTCTTACACTTTTTTGCACAAAGCTGTGCAAGTCTTGTCGTATTAGCACTATTCTTTCCGCCAATCACCAACATAACATCGACACTCTTTGCAAGTTCAATTGCTGCTGCCTGACGCTGATCCGTTGCCGTACAGATGGTACGAACAATCCTGAGATCATTTGACTTATCCAAAAGAATCATCACGATTTTTTTAAACTCATCACCAGAAAAAGTTGTCTGTGCCACAATCCCCAACTTACCACAGGCAGTAATTGCTCCTGCTTCTTCCTCTGTCTCAACAACAATCGCCTTATGACCAGACCATTCAAAAATACTTCTGACCTCTGGATGTTTTTTTTCACCAACAATTACAACCACATAACCTGACTCGGCTAAAGTATGTGCTGCCATCTGCGCTTTCTTTACATGCGGACAAGTTGCATCAACGAGCTGCAAACCAGCTGCCGTTGCTTCCTCATAAACCTGAGGTCCAACACCATGTGAACGAATGATTATTGTCCCGCCATCCATCTCATCCAATGTATTGACCATTCCAACACCTTCGTGTTCAAGCCGTTCTACCATCTGTGGATTGTGGATAATTGGGCCGAGTGTAAACGAATTCCCTGCTGGCGAAGCACTACTCCGTGCCAAATTGATTGCACGTTTGACGCCATAGCAAAACCCAAGATACTCCGCTAAAAGCACTTCCATATTTTTATCACCATCAACTTATCTTATCGCAATCTACTGTATAGTATAACATAAAGTTACATATCTTTGCTATTTAATTTTATCATTCTGTCAATTTCATCCATAATTTTTTGCGAAAACACTTGCAAATCCTCTTTATTATTATGTTTCCCCTCAAAACTAATTGGCTTTCCATAAACAACCCTGAGCTTTGGGAAGCAGCTTCCCTCCTGAAAAATTTTACCTGTACCAATGATTGCTGCTGGCACAACAGGTGCTGCTGTCATTGCAGCAATAAGTGCAATGCCTGCTTCCGGTTTATGTATGACTCCATCCTTGCTGCGCGTTCCTTCTGGAAAAAGTCCCAAACAATTCCCCAGTTTAATAACTCTGAGTGCTGTCTTAATCGCTCCCCTATCTGCCGCGCCGCGTTTTACGGGAAATGCATGACACCCTTTTATCGCTCTACCAAATATTGGCACATCAAAGAGTTCCTGCTTTGCCATATAGCTTACCGGGCGCTGCAAAAAAGTCGCCAAGAGAGGTGGATCGAAATTGCTTGTATGATTTGCGGCAAGGATTATTCCCCCATCCATTGGCACATTTTCCCGGCCAATAATCTCCGCCCTGAAAAGCAACTTAAAAAAGACACCCAGCACAAATTGTAAAAGTCTGTATCCCATATTATCACCTGCACATTTTCAAAATAGATTCCACAACTGTATTAATGTCCATCCCTGTCGTATCAAGAAGCACCGCATCTACGTCCTGAACAAGCGGAGATATGTCCCGTTCGCTATCCGCCTTATCACGAGCTGCAATATCCATCTGCAGTTTTTTGAGGTCGACATCATAACCTTTTCCTTTCATTTCCGTCCAACGACGAGTTGCCCGTTCCTCAATCGAAGCCGTCAAAAAGATCTTTACATCAGCCTGTGGCAATACATTCGTCGCAATATCACGGCCATCCATAACAACGGCTCCACGTTCTGCCATCTGACGCTGCAAGTCAACCATCTTTTCCCTTACAGGTGCCAGTCTAGCCACCTGTGAAACAATTTTTGTCACCTCAGGTGTACGAATCAACCGGCTCACATCCTGCCCATCAACAACAACCTTTGTATTACCATCTTTATAGTAGAGATCGACGTGAATATCTTTTACAACATCGATAATAAGCATGTCCGTTACTGGATAATCCTGCTGCAAAGTCTTCCAGGCAACAGCCCGATACATAGCACCTGTATCAATATAGGTATAGCCCAATATCTGTGCTACAATTTGAGCAACTGTACTCTTACCAGCACCAGCCGGCCCATCAATTGCAACTACAAGATTTTTCATACGCTCTCCTCCATTTATTTAGCTAATCTATCCAGGATATCATAAAATTCCGGATAAGAAATATTTACACATTCACTAGCCTCAATTTCAATACCATTACCAACTGCACCCGCAATAGCAAGTGCCATAGCAATACGATGATCGTTGTACGAAAAGCATACCGCCTTTTGCAAAGTCTGTCCACCATTAATGAGAAGCCCATCTTCTGTACCTATAATGCATGGTGCCAGTTTATTAAACTGATCCGTAATCGCCTGCAAACGATCTGTTTCTTTCACACGAAGCTCACCTGCACCCGTGATCACCGTCCTGCCTTCTGCCAGCATCGCGGCAAGCGTAATAACCGGGATTTCATCAATAAGGCGCGGCATGATTTCTGCACCGAACTCTGTTCCATGCAGCTTGGCATAGCGTACACGGATATCAGCTACAGGTTCTTTCCCACTAAGTCGTTTATTGACCAGCGTAATATCCGCTCCCATTAAGCAAAGCACATCAAGTATACCCGTACGCGTCGGATTTACACCAACATTTTTTAGCAGCACATCACTGCCTTTAATAACCGAAGCCGCAACAAGCCAGTACGCTGCCGAACTAATATCACCCGGAACCTCGATGTGTTCTGGTGAATGAAATGTCTTTATCCTCTTGATCGTAACACTTGTTCCTTTTCTCTTTAGATGCACACCAAAGCTTTCCAGCATCCGCTCCGTATGGTCACGTGATGTATATGGTTCCGTAACTGTGGTTTCGCCATCCGCATACATTCCTGCAAGAAGGATTGCTGATTTCACCTGTGCACTTGCCATTGGCATCGCATAGGTAATTCCCTGAAGACGTTTCTCTGACGGAACAACGGTTATTGGCAAAAGGCGATTACCACTTCGTCCAACAATCTGTGCACCCATTTTACTTAATGGTTCTATGACGCGAGCCATAGGACGCTGGCAAAGCGACATGTCACCTGTAAACGTAGTTAAAAATGGCTGTGGTGCCAAAATCCCCATCATTAGCCGCAACGTTGTCCCGGAATTTCCGGCATCAATAATGCCAGATGCCTCCGTTAATCCATTAATTCCCTTACCATATACAACAAGCTGTGTATCACTAATCTCATCAACTTTTATTCCTAAAGACCGCATGCAAGCTACAGTTGACAGGCAATCCTGCGCATGCAGAAAATTTGTTATCCGGACTGCTCCAACTCCAAGGCTTGCAAACATAACACTACGATGAGAAATTGACTTATCACCAGGAACAACGACCTCTCCTCGTAGTCTCTCTAATCGATCAATTGTCTTATTTTCACCCATACCAGTTCAGACCTTTCTTTGTTTTAGTCATTCCACACGCTCCATTGCCCTGCCGCTGCTCCTGTCGAAAAAGCTGATTGTAAATTGAATCCACCAGTAAAGCCATCAACATCAATAACCTCTCCGGCAAAATAAAGTCTCTGGACAATCTTGGACTCCATCGTCTTCGGATTGATCTCTTTTACAGATACCCCGCCAGCAGTCACGATAGCCTCTGAAAGCGGCCGAGTACGTGTAACCGTTAATGTAAGATGCTGTAATGTTTCTCTGAGACGCATCCGTTCTTCCTTTGTCACCTGATGAATTTCCTTTTCTCCATCCAGATAGGCAAAATTAATGACCGGTTCAATAAGCTTACCTGGCAAAAGACCATGTAATGAGTTCTTGATTTGCTTACGAATGTACATATCGAAATCCCGCTGTATTCTGGCATCAAGTTTCTCTGGTGTAAGTGCCGGTTTCAAATTGATGACCAACTCGACTGTTTCTTTTTTCGCAAGATGTACTGCTACGATACGGCTCAATGATAAAATAATCGGCCCTGTCACACCGAAATGTGTACACATCATCTCGCCAAATTCCTCAGCAATTTTTTTACCATCAGCCATCACTGTCACAAGCACATTACGCAGAGAAAGGCCCTGTGCATCCTTAACCCACTCTTCCTCAGTCTCAAGCGGTAC
>DCFY01000046.1:2648-4403 GCA_002315155.1 Megamonas sp. UBA1792 | reverse complement strand
AAAGTCCTCACACCCGTTGCCTTGCCATCTTCAACAATAATTTCCTTTACAGGCATATCCGTTTCAACCTTCACACCCAGCCGATGGAGTACCCGCAGCATTGCTCCGACAACATCTGCTGCATGGTCACTTTCAGGAAAGATACGTCCACCACGCTCTACTTTTGTCGGAATGCCATTTGTATTGAAAAATGTTATGACATCATCTTTATCGAATGCACGTATTACACTATTCAAAAAGACTCCATTACCCGTCATGTTTTTAATAAATTCTTCCGCATCGGCAATATTTGTTATATTACAACGGCCCTTACCTGTAATGAGCATTTTCTTGCCTACCCGTTTCATCTTCTCTAAGAGTGTAACGTCTGCACCGTTCTCTGTCGCTTTTATCGCAGCCATCATACCAGCCGGGCCAGCTCCTATAACAACAATTTTCTTCATTCCTTTGCCTCCGATGCAAATTCCTGCAAATGAGCAATTTCTTTTGGCGTGAGCGCTCTATACTGTCCACGCCGTAGCCCCGACAATGTCAGTCCGGCAAACTCGACACGTTTAAGTGCCTTTACATCGTGTTTAATCGCCTCAAACATACGACGGACCTGACGGTTACGTCCCTCATGGATCGTAACCTCAATCTCAGTCAAATCACGCATCGGATCCATTCCCGTGACATAAACCTTTGCCGGTGCTGTCAGACCATCCTCCAGCACAATTCCAGCCCGCAGCTTGTCGAGGGCTTCCTCGACTGGCTGTCCACTAACACGTGCCACATAGGTTTTGTATATTTCATACTTTGGATGCAATAATGAATTCATGAGCGCTCCATCATTTGTCAGGAGAAGCACTCCCTCCGTATTGTTGTCAAGACGGCCTACAGGATAAACCCGTTCTTTTACCTTCGACAAAAGATCAAGTACCGTTTTGCGGCCCCGCTCATCTTTTGCCGTTGACAAATATCCTTTTGGTTTATTCAATATATAATATACACGTTTCTCATCCTTCGAAATAACCTTTCCATCTACAGCAACCTCATGTGCACTTTCCTCAATTTTCGTCCCGAGCTCTGTTATAACCTTGCCATCAACCTTTACACGACCTTCTACAATAAGTTTTTCAGCAGAACGACGTGAAGCGATACCTGCCTGACTAATAATTTTTTGTAAACGTTCCAATTTTTTCCCCTATCCCTTTCCTATAAAAAAAGAGCTGTACAAACAGCCCCTCTTTTTATGACAACAATAATGTATGCTTTAAATAATCTACCGTACCTGCAAAATGTTTAAATAACTGTAAAAAAAACGATTTTTTTCCAATGGATTCCGTTGCTACAAGATTTGCCGATGCGATCTCATTGTTTTCATAGAATATCGAGACCTTTCCAATAGGATCACCTTTCTTTACAGCTGCACTCACACGATTAGGAACATCAATCACCGTACGGTAGTTCTCCCGCTCGCCATCAACAACCGGAACTTCGATTGATGCATCTGTCTGCAGTGACAGACTTGGTTTATCACCAGAAACAACCTTTACTTGCTTGAGAACCATCCCTTTTTTTACCATCGGGACTGACTGCACGTGCCGGAAGCCATAGTCCAGCATCGCAATGGAATCATTCCACATATAGAGACTATCAAGAACGACCGTGATAAGCTGCACACCATCCTGCTTTGCTGCAGCGACAAGACAGCGTCCAGCAGCGTCTGTATAGCCTGTCTTGACACCATTCCCGCCCTTGTAAAGCCAGAGCATC
>DCFY01000046.1:0-2288 GCA_002315155.1 Megamonas sp. UBA1792 | reverse complement strand
CCATAAGCCGCAATTTTCGCCAAATCGTATGCCGTTGTATAGTGATTCAAATCCGGCAACCCGCTTGAGTTGACAAAATTCGTATTCGTCGCCCCGATTTCATGAGCCTTATCCGTCATCAACTGTGCAAAAGCATCAACACTTCCTGCAATATGCTCTGCTACGGCAACCGTCGCATCGTTTCCTGATACAAGCATCATACCATACAACAGATCAGATAGTCGTATCTTTTCTCCCGGTTCCAGCCATATTGTCGAGCCTTCAGTTCGCGACGCATTACGGCTTACCGTCACAATATCATCAAGATTTCCCTTTTCCAATGCAACAATTAATGTCATTATCTTTGTCGTGCTTGCCGGATAGCGCCGTGCATCAATAGCCCTGGAATAAAGAACCTTTCCCGTAGCTGCCTCCATAATGATCGCTGAGCGTGCCGTTACGGACGGCAGGAGATCATCTGCACTTATATATACATTATTTGTCGCAGCGGTATCCGTCTGCTCCGCCGAACTGACAATCGCGTTGTTTAAAACAGTAAAAAAAAGTAATACACCCATAAAAAGGGAACCCACAATCTTCAACTTTTTCATCCTTTCTTAGATACATCTTTAATATTATAACGAAGATAATGAAACAGCGTCAAGGATTTTTTACAAAAACAAAATATGATTGCAATGACACCACAAAATTATGGAGAAGAAAAAGCAGACTGTTGTAGTAAATACAACCGCCTGCTAAGCTTTATTCAATGATTTTTACTGTATCAAGACTGAGTTGTTCTATCATGGGCAAGTCGTTGGGAGATCCGGCTTCAGGTAATGTTGGAAGGTCCTGCAGACCATCAAGGCCAAAACATTTTAAGAATTCATCGGTTGTTCCGTAGAGAATAGGTCGACCTATAACAGGTTTGCGACCAACCTCGACAATGAGATTACGATCAATCAGCTTTGCCAGTACACGATCGACGTGAACGCCACGGATATCTTCAATTTCCTGTTTTGTAATTGGTTGCTTGAAAGCAATAATTGACAATGTCTCCAATGCAGGTGCTGAAAGTTTCTTATCCATGACTTGTGTCATCTTCTCCATATATGGCGCAAGCTCCGGCTTCGTCACCAGCTGATAGCCGCCTGCAACCCGGATAATCGTAAGGCCGCTCGTTTTCGACTCCATTTCATCCTGTAGCGAAGCAATAATTTCCTCGAGATTCGTCCTGTCAATCTGTAAGATATCGGCAAGTTGTCCGGCCGAAACCGGATCGCCACTCACAAAAAGCAACGCCTCGACCGGTCCCTTCAATTCTTCATAAAACACTATGTTTCACCATTCCTTGCATAAAGATAAATGGGCGCAAATGACTGTTCCTGCCGGATAATGACTTTTTTAAGTTTCATTAACTCCAGAAGTGCCAAGAACGTCGTAATAAGCTCTTCTTTCGTTCCTGCCTGTACAAAAGCATCCGTAAAAAGAACGCATCCTCCCGTTTCAATCAAATCCTTGATATACTTCATCTTATTCCTTACACTGTAGTGTTCACGCCGTACAATACTTACTGTTTCAACCTCTTCATTTGCTGCCAGAACCGTCCGAAAAGCCTCAATCAGAAGATTCACACTTACATTTTCCGGAGGTAAATGATGTATAGGTAAACACGATGGTTCACGATAAAAATATTTTCCCTGTTTCTCTGCCAAATCATCAAGAATCCCACTAACTTCCTTGAAACGACGATATTCCAGTAACCGCTCAATAAGCTCCTGTCGTGGATCTTCACCATCCTCTTCCGCGATGGCCTTAGGTTGTTTTGGCAGAAGAATCCGTGACTTAATTTGCAAAAGCGTCGCCGCCATCACAAGAAATTCGCTGGCAACCTCTATATTAAATTCTTTAAAACACTTGAGATACTGCATATATTGATCCGTAAGACAGGCAATTGGAATATCATAGATATCAATCTTATTTTTCTCAATAAGATGCATGAGCAGATCCATCGGACCTTCAAACGCATCCAGCTTTACTGTATAATCCTCTACCATAAATCATCAAATCAGGTGCATTGCATCATGCACTTTAGCCATCGTCTGCTGCGCAATAACACGTGCTTTCTTCGCACCATCATCAAGAATATCCGTAATCAACGCCTTTTTACCAACATATTCCTGACGACGTACATGCATATCGGCCATGAGTATCACCATTTTTTCTGCTAATGCTTTCTTACATGCTACGCAGCCAATACAACCGCCACGACAATCTTTTTCAATATTTTCGACTTCTTCCTTGTTAAA
>DCFY01000087.1 GCA_002315155.1 Megamonas sp. UBA1792 | reverse complement strand
GGGGTGTTGCCACAGTGAAAACCCATAAATGTATCTCTGAACGCATTTTACTTCAGGGATGTTTGTCATAGTGAGAACGCTCCTTTATGTTGTTTTTAGCGGGTTATTGGTGTGCAGATGCTTATGTGCACAAGCACAGTTAACGGAATTAAAAATAGCATTAAATTAAATTATTGTTAATTAACCTGTGTGAATATTTATATTTTTGTGCAATAAACAATATAAAGATGAGAAAAATGAAAATGTAATAAATTTTTTAAAAAGCAGTAAAAAAGAAGATAACAGATAAATTAATATAAATAAGAGGAATATAAGAAGAAATCATGTCGAAAAAACATAAATTTTTAGAAAAAACAAAATTAATAGTTGACTATGAATTTTGTGCGTGCTATATTGTAAAAAGAAATGTGCTCAAGCACAATTAAGTGAGGCTTAATAGAATGAACTATTTGATTGGGATTGATATAGGAACATCGGCTACAAAGACTGTCTTATTTGATGAGGAATGTCATGTCAAAGCCTCAGCATCACAGTCGTATTCGTTATCACAGCCACAAAATGGTTGGGCAGAGCAGGAACCGGGAGACTGGTACGGTGCAGTACTGCGCACGATTCGCGATATACTGAATAAGACAGGTGTACCCAAAACCGCCATTAAAGGTATTGGGTTGTCTGGTCAAATGCATGGGCTTGTCATGCTTGATGAAGATAACACTTGTATCCGACCGTCGATTATCTGGTGCGATCAGCGAACGGGAATGGAATGTAAGGAAATTACAGAAAAAGTTGGTGCTAAAAGACTTATTGAGATTACGGCGAATCCGGCACTAACAGGATTTACGGCCTCAAAAATTCTTTGGGTGCGAAATCATGAACCAGAAAATTATAAAAAATGCAGGCATATTCTTTTACCAAAGGATTATGTGCGTTTCCGTATGACAGGTGACTATGCAACAGAAGTTTCAGATGCAAGCGGGATGCAGCTCCTTGATGTTCCGAACCGCTGCTGGTCGGATGAAGTGCTGGAAAAGCTTGATATTGATAAGCGTCTTTTAGCAAAGGTCTACGAATCACCGGATGTTACAGGACATATTAGCAAAGAATTTGCTGAAGCAGCCGGACTTTCCGAGGCAACTGTTGTTGTTGGTGGAGCGGGCGATAATGCAGCAGCAGCTATTGGCACAGGAATTGTGAAGGAAGGAAAAGCCTTTACAACAATCGGGACAAGTGGTGTTGTATTTGCTCATACCAATAAGCCTGATATTGATCCGAAAGGGCGTGTTCACACGTTCTGCTGTGCAGTGCCGGGCTGCTGGCATGTCATGGGTGTTACACAGGCAGCGGGTCTTTCATTGAAGTGGTTCTGTGATAATTTTGCCGGGGACTATAAGGACAGAGCTTTCCTCAAAAATATGGATGTTTATGATCTTGTCAATGAAGCCGTTGCCAAAGTGGAACGCGGCAGTAATCGGTTGTTTTATTTGCCTTATCTTATGGGTGAACGGACGCCGCATCTTGATCCGGATTGTCGTGGTGTATTCTTTGGTTTGTCAGCAATTCATACAAAAGAAGATATGATGCGTGCTGTAATGGAAGGTGTATCATATTCTTTAAAAGATTGCAATGATATTCTTGTGGAGATGGGTGTTAAGGTCAATGAAATGATGGCCTGTGGTGGTGGTGGAAAAAGCCCGGTATGGCGACAAATGCTTGCAGATATGTATGGCTGCGAGGTTAAGACGATTGCGGAGCAGGAAGGTCCGGCACTTGGCGTGGCAATATTAGCAGGTGTCGGTTCGGGGATGTTTAAGGATGTTGAGTCTGCTTGCGAAAAATTTATTCAGACAAAAGAACATTGCCAGCCCAATGCACAAGGGCGTGCTTATTATGAAAAAGGACACAAGCTTTATCAGAAATTATATGTACAGCTCAGAGAATGTTATACGGATTTGGCAGAATTATAAGTGAAGGCAGGCTACAAGATTTATCATATAAAAAAGATTGAAATACTGGAAAAGTTGTGAGTAGTAAGGCAAAGCATGCTATGCAAAATGAAATTTTTAGCAAAGTACAAAAGGATATTGTAAAGAATTGGAGATAAACCACCCAATCAGTTATTCTAAAAATGTGGTTGTGAAGGAGAAAAATTTATGGAAAAAAATTTTGTTAGTACTATTTCAGTAAAAGAAAAAATTGGTTATGGATTAGGAGACCTTGCCTGCAATCTTGTTTATGCAAGTATTTCAAGTTATTTATTATTCTTTTATACAGATGTTTTTGGATTAGCCGCTGGCGCAGCAGCTTTTATGTTTTTTATTGTTCGAGTTGTTGATGCGCTTATGGACCCTGTCGTAGGAATGCTTGTTGATAAGACGAATACGAAATATGGGAAATTCAGACCTTTTTTGTTATACGGTGCAGTACCATTTGTTATCTTATCTGTATTATGTTTTAGTACACCGCAATTCAGTGAAAATGGAAAAATCATATATGCCTATGCAACCTACATCGCTTTATCTGTTTGCTATACATTTATCAATGTTCCTTATGGGGCATTGACTTCTGCAATGACATCGGATCAGCATGAATCTGTTAGTGTAACCACGTACAGAACCTTTTTAGCAAATATCGGCCAGGTTATTGTTGCCTTTTTTGTACCACTTTTGGCAGGTTTGTTTTCGCAAACAATGAGCCTTTCGGATAGTTGGCAGTTGACGATTGTAATTATTGGTATTATAGGCGGCGTGTTACTTCTTATTTGTTTTAGATCAACCAAGGAAAGAGTCAGTGTCCCTGCTTCACATACGAAAATAAAGTTCAGTGATATTTTTGAACAGTTTAGAGTTAACAGACCATTAATTATTTTAAGTATATTTTTCTTTGTGATTTATGGAGTGAAATCTGTGGTCAGTTCAACAGGAATTTATTATGTTACATATTATGTTGGAAGACCGGAATTAGTAAAATGGTATGCAGGAATAGGTACCTTTCCCGCGTTAATGATCATTCCTTTTATTCCTTGGTTAAATAGAAAACTATCGAAGATACAGCTCATGACATTATCTATTATGACGGATATAATTGGGATGCTGGGATTGTTTGTTTTTCCTAGTAATTGGATTACAGCAATTTTTATTTCCCGCGGAATTGCTTCTGTTGGGAATGGTATGATAAGTGCCTTTATGTGGGCATTAATTCCGGAAATTGTTGAGTATGGTGAATGGAAGACAAATAAACGATTGGGCGGCATGATTTATGCGGTTATTGGATTTTTCTTTAAATGTGGGAACGCACTGGGTGGTATGATACCAGGAGTGGTTTTGGCTATGAGTGGGTATGTAGCAAATCAAACACAGACACCAGAAGCATTGCAGGGGATTCTTATGGCTACAGCAATTATTCCTATTTGCTTATATCTTATAGCAATTCTTTGTATGCGATTTTATAATTTGGATAAAGAAACCTATACAAGAATATCGAAAGAACTAAAAGAAAGAAATGCGCTTGAGCTGGAAAAAGAACGTTTAACTCAATGCTAGGAGGGGTCAGTTATGCAGTTTATTCATAATCCGGTTCTGGAAGGTTTCAATCCTGATCCATGTATTTTGAAAGTGAAAACGAAATATTATATTGTGGTTTCGACATTTGAATGGCTGCCAGGAATAAAAATTTACGAATCCGATGATCTGGTTAATTGGGAGTATTGTACGTCTGTGCTGACGAATGAAACCTTAGCTGATTTGCAAGGAAATCCAAAAGGATGCAGCATATGGGCACCTCATTTAAGTTATGCGAAGGGTACTTTCTATTTGGTATATACAGATGTCAAAAGTACAAAAGTACCATTTAAAGATGTAAACAATTATGTGTTAACTGCAGGCGATATAAAAGGTCCGTGGAGTACGCCGCGTTATTTAAATAGTTCTGGCTTTGATCCAGCTTTATTTCATGATGAAAATGGTGAAATGTGGCTAGTGAATGAAATATGGGATTATCGATTAAAAACACATAACAGGTCAGCCGGAATTGTTCTCCAAAAGTTTAACGGAAAAAATTTACTGGGGGAAGTTTATAAAATTTTTAACGGAACAGAATATCAAAAAACGGAGGCTCCACAGCTTTATAAGTATAAAGGCTATTATTATTTATTGACAGCTGAGGGTGGAACAGAGGAAGGACATATGGTTACAGTAGCACGGTCAAAAAATATTATCGGACCATATGAAGTAGATCCGCAGAACCCGATGCTGACATCAAGAGATAATCCTGAACTGCAGCTGCAGTGTTCGGGGCATGCGAGCCTGATAGAGACAGATCAACATGAATGGTATTTAGCTCATTTGTGTACAAGACCAATCTTGGGAAAATATCCTATCTTAGGTAGAGAAACTGCATTACAAAAAGTTGTGTGGTCAGAGGACGGTTGGCTGAGGCTTAGCCAGGGTGGACATTCTCCGGCGTTAGATGTAGAAGTCCCCCAAAATTTCAAAGGGACTGTTTATAAAAAAGATCATAGCTTTTTTGATGATTTTGATAAAAAGACTATGCAAAGTCAATGGAATACATTGCGTATCTATCCTACGGACAAATGGCTGCAAATACAGGCGGAGAAGTCTATTCTTCGTATGTGGGGGGCAGAATCGCCGCAAAGTACATTTGATCAGCATATGATTGCCATAAGGCAGAGTGATAAGAAATTCAGGGCTGAAACACAACTAGCTTTTCATCCTGTTAACTATTTGCAGTTAGCAGGAATTATATTGTATTTAGATATAATGAATTATATTTATTTTTACATTTCTTATGATGAAGAGCTGGGGATTGTTGTTCAGATCATGAAAGCCGTAAAAGATGAGTTTACGATCGTACCGATCAAAATACCGATAAAAAATGAAAAGGTAAAATTATGCATTGAAGCAGATGGAATTTATGCACGATTTATAGTTGAAGATAAAGGCGATAAAAAAGTTTTACTAGAAGAAAACATCAGTTTCTTGTCAGGTGGGTTTACAGGAAATTTCATAGGACTAACCGTTAATGATTTAGAAAAAAAGAATGCTTGTTTTGCTGACTTTGATTATTTTCTATATCGTCCACAACAGAACGAAGATTAAAGAAATGAGTAATTTTTGCAACGCTTTGCGAAGCAGCGGACTTGCAGAAGATTGAAATATGAAGCAAGTTATGAGGTGGAATAAATAAAAAAGATAACGGATGCGGAATTTGAAAATTATGGACGTATACTAGATCTTGATCTGCACGAATTTATTGTGGTGATTGTATCGAATTGTGTGGGGAAAACATTTTCTTATAAGTTTTTATGTGATGATGTTCGCAATTGAGTTTGCCTGATAGAAGGAATAAAGCATTTCCGTGGCAAATATATAAGAAAAGATTCGTTTGGAACAAAACGAATGGGATGTGCAGGTGACGGAAATGGTTACAATAAAAAAAATAGCCGAACTTTGCGGCTTTTCACGTGGAACGGTTGATCGTGTGCTCAATGATCGTGGTAATGTGAAACCGGAGACGGAACAGGTAATTCGTAAAATGGCGGAACAGCTTGGCTATCAGCCGAATCCGGCTGGGAAGGCATTAGCAGCACGCAAGCATAAACCGGTTGTGGGTGTGCTTTTAGCATCTGTTGGGAACCCTTTTTTTGAGGATGTCATAGCAGGTATAAAATCGGCGGAGGACTCCTATAAAATCTATGGTATGCAGGTGTTGTGGCAAAGTATGAAGGGATATGATGTTGAACGGCAGTGTGCAATTCTTGATGAGATGAAAAATCAGATCAATGCACTTATCTTTACTCCAATCAATGATGTGCGTGTTGTAAAAAAAATCGATGAATTCATTGCAGCGGGAATCTTTGTTGTGACGCTGAACAATGACATTGAGGGCAGCCGAAGGAATTGCTATATCGGCAGTGACTATGAAAATGGTGGTGAGACAGCCTGTGCGCTTTTGCGTTTGCTTATCGGTGAACAGGCGAAGATTGGTGTAATGATGGGATCATCAAAAGTGCTTGGACATAACCAGCGCATGGCGGGTTTCGAAAAGATTATGAAGACACTACCGGGATATACGATCGTTGCAAAAGAAGAAAATGAAGACGATGATATCTGTTCCTATGAAAAAACACAGCAGATGCTGCATGAACATGTGGAAATCAATGCAATTTATATTGTTGCAGCTGGTGTCTATGGTGCTTGTCGGGCTGTGCTGAATATGCACTTGCAGAGCAAGGTCCATGTTGTGGCCTTTGACAGTGTGCCATCCACAGTAGAGATGATGGAACGGGGTGTTGTTAAGGCGATTATTTACCAGCATCCGTATCGGCAGGGAAAAAAGGCAATGCAGGTTGTGTTTGAATATCTTGTCAACGGTATAGCACCGAA
Source organism: Megamonas sp. UBA1792 (assembly GCA_002315155.1). The sequence continues at coordinate 2,497 of DCFY01000087.1, read as the reverse complement.
AAATTCACAGTATTTTATGCAAAACGAAATTAAGATATTAGAAAATTTATAACGCTATAGAAAAAATAAGGAGTCCCTTTTCGCATATGCGAGGAGTGGCTCTTTTTTACTGTTATTTTATTTGAATGATTTCTTTGACAAGTTCTGTCAGTTTTTCAAGCGACGGATCAGTGGCAATACAGTTGTCCACGCGCATGAAGCCAGCTTGTGCACCAATGTAGTTGCGGAACTTATGAAAAGGTTGACCATTGCTGTCATCTTTGCTAAGCCCGTAAGTGTTTCTGGCAATTTTTTGCAGCGCATGAACGGAGCGCTGGGCAGCCGGTACGCTCAGAATAAAATCGTGATCGCCAAGATGGACGATGTAGCCTTCCTGACGATTCGCACCATTAAGTGTAAGGCCATCTTCGTTGAGCAGTTTTTGTCGGATGGGATTTTTCCGGGCAATAATAGCGGCAGCCATGAGCCAGCGTGCGACTTCCGCTTCATCCGCTTTTGTGCCGGGATGATTGTGCGCGCAAGCCTGTGCAACAATGACATGTGTCGGGAATCCGCGATAGATGGTTTCCGCCAGACTTAGAATGTGATGTGCACCAGTGCCGGCGATCTGGAACTCTGGCAGTGAGGTACCATCATTCAGCCATTGAAACACCCAGGGTTTGGCAATGTCATGCAGTGCTTCAGCAGCAAGAATGGCATCATAATCCATTTTGTACCGGAAGACATCATCATAAATATTGTAGATACCACTGGCAATGGAAAGATTGATTGCCGTATGTACAGCAAGTCCGCCTGGATACGAGTGGTGGCTGTCATAGCTGCTTCCTGGGGCGGAAATAAAGGCTTGTGGTGATTTCTGCGGATTGGTACAGTCGGGGAAAAGTGTGTTCCATTGTATCTTTTCCGGATCGACAAGTTTTTGCGAGATAAGTTCGTTATAGGTTAAGCGGATTGTGTGTTCACTTGTATATTCATTCATGACGGTTGGTGCAGGATTATTGATAATATCATATGTTTTTTGTCGCAGTGAGTTGTCCTGTATTTTATTGATAAAACTAAGAATTTTGTCATAGGAGTTCTTTACAAGACTGGAGCTTTCAGCTGTTTTTAATGGATCGGTTGGACAGTTTATCCAATCGACACTTTGCAGACTGCCCGGCAGGGCGAAAGACATACGGGGCATACTCATAAGAGCTGCACCAGCAAGAGCGCCAGCGGATACTTCGAGAAATTTTCGTCTTGATACTGTAAGATTTTTCGGCATAAGAAAAGCCTCCTCAAAGGTTTTTCTTTTATTATACGGCAGAAAAATCAGGAGATCGTTATGGCGAGGTTATGTTTTTGTTAAAAGATACAATTAGTTTTTATTGAGTGCGGCAAAATCAATCTGATTTTGCGTGTTATAAAGTGTTTTATACCCAAGATAAAGCGATCCAAAGACAGAAAGACAGACAACGGCACAGACGGCAATCATGATAGCGATCTGGTAAAGAATTGCTGTGGTCGGGAGCGTCCCCGAGAGAATCTGACCGGTCATCATGCCGGGAAGAGCGACAATGCCCATTCCAAGCATGGAATTAAGTGTTGGAAGCAGTGCAGTTTCGATTGCCTGATTTACGAAAGGCAGCAGAATCTTTTGCGGGGTAACACCGATGTTCAGTAATGCAGTGATTTTACTGGTCTGCCCGTTGAAGCTTTCACGAAAAGTCTTGACCCCAAGCGAAGCACCAGTCATGGCATTTCCCATGATCATGCCACTGATTGGGACAATGTACTGGGGGTTGAAGATGCTTTCACCTATAACAATGCAAATGAAGAAAGCAACAACACAAAGTCCTGAGGCAGCAAGTGATATACCGATTGCAAGCTTAAAACGGTAATTGATACCTTTGTTTTGCGACAGCACCCGATGGACGGCAAAGGCAATCATTATAGTCAGGTACAACAAAACAAAAAGCGGGTGTGGATTTTCAAAAATGTAGGTGAGAATAAGCCCGGCAAGGATAAGCTGCACGGTCATTCGGACGCTCGCAATAATAAGAAGCTTTGACTGATTGATATGACATTTTTTCATGATCGTAAGCACGATCAGAAGAAGAAGATAAATAAGGGCAAACTGCCAAAGCTGCATTTCAACAATACCTCTCATATAATCGTCTCCTTTGGAGCTGCAAGGGTGATTTTGTTATCGGCATAGCGATCTATGAGCGATTTGTCATGGCTGACAACAATAAGCGTGATGTTGTTCTGCTTGCAGAAATGGCAAATGCCAATAAAAAATTGATTTGCAGTTTTCTCATCAAGAGCAGAAGTTGGCTCATCCAATAATACGACTTTGGGAAGGAAAGACAGGCATATCGCTATAAAAACGCGTTGACGTTCACCACCGGACATAGTCGTGCAGTCCATCGACAAGTCAAAGTCCGCACAACACAGAGACAGATAGCGTTTCATCTCGATTGCGGACAGAAGCGGCTGTTCGCGGAATGCATAATAT
>DCFY01000021.1:11902-19334 GCA_002315155.1 Megamonas sp. UBA1792 | reverse complement strand
GCATCATAACGAATTTCTTTGAGAAAATCCAACATTTGGACAAAATCATCCTCATTTTCTCCCGGAAAACCTACAATAATATCCGTCGTAATGCTTGCCTGCGGTACTGCCCTGCGTATTTTTGCCACGAGTGCACGATAGTATTCAATGGTATAGCCACGATTCATTGCTTTCAACAACTTGTCGCTGCCGTACTGCACTGGCAAATGAAAATGTTCACAGATATGACTGCTGTTTTTGATGACATCAATCGCTGTATCGCTAAGATCACGTGGATGACTCGTCATATAACGCACACGTTTTATACCATTAACTTTATCAACCGCCTTCAGTAAATCAGCAAAGTTTTCACCCTTACGATCCTTACCATAAGAATTAACATTCTGCCCAAGCAATGTAACTTCTTTAAAACCCTGTGCAGCTGCGTCTTCAACTTCCTTAACAACATCTGCCAGCATGCGGCTGCGTTCTCTTCCACGTACGTAGGGCACAATGCAATATGTACAGAAATTATTACATCCATACATGATAGGCACCCATGCTGACAACTTGCCGCCACGCTGTGTCGGCACATTATCCGGTAATTCAGTATCACCGAGTTGTACATCAACAACATGACCATTCGAACTTTGAACTTCCTCGATTACATGGATCAGCTCATGTACCTTGTTCGTTCCTAACACAAAATCGATATGTGGTGCACGCTTAATGAGCGCATCTCCATCCTTCTGTGCCATGCAACCCGTAATACCAAAAATCAGTTTCGCATTTCTCTGCTTCAAATGCTTGATCTCACCAATCTTGCCCAAAATCTTATCTTCAGCTGACTCACGCACGCAACATGTATTGAGCAAAATAAGATCCGCTGTGTCCATATCCTCTGTCCGCGTATATCCAATCGTCAAAAGCTGACCTTCCATGCGCTCTGCATCAGAAATGTTCATCTGGCATCCATACACACCGATAAATACTTTTTTATTTTTCATACTATTATTATCTATTGTCATAAAATCAATACAATCCCCCGTGCCATTTTCTTTGACCAATGTCTAATTTTATCACATATTCAAAAGCGATGAAAGTTTTTTAGAATGATTTCTCTATTTATTAAATATTTCTTTATTTGCTTCCGTTGTTTCTTGAATATCCATCATTTTCTTCGTTCAAGATTATCAACGACACTGAACAATAAAGATTTTTGTCACGGATAACAAAAAAGCACCAGAATCAGACCCGCAAACTCTAGGGTCTAATCCGGTGCTTGAAATATTTTTTACCCAGCATCAAATAATTTTGATTTAGCAATTTTAGTTCATATTTGCGTGCAACCGCTTATATTCCCAACGAGCAAGTGTAGATAATGAATAATTTAAGACAAAATAAATCAACGCAACACAAGCAAATATTGTAAACAACTGCCCCGTTGTGCTATATTTGCCAATTAAAATCATGCCCCGACCTGTTAATTCTTCTGTGCCGACTGCCCATACAAAAGAGGAATCTTTGATGATTGTCGTGAATTCCGACATCATCGGTGGAATAATATTACGATAAGCCTGAGGTACTACGATAAACCGAAGAACCTGAAAGCGGCTCATCCCTTGAGAATAAGCAGCTTCATATTGTCCTTTCGGTATAGAATTCAATCCGCCCCGAACAACCTCAGCCATCGTAGCAGCTGTAAAAATCGACATAGCAGCAATTCCTGAGATAACCGGTGGCAACGGTGTCATAAAACGGACAATTAGCACAAGCAGCAAACAAGGTATATTTCGTACAATATCTATATAGATTATAGATATTGTTGAAATTACAGGAATTTCTAAATGACGAGCAATACCAAAGATCGTTCCCAAAATGACACTAAATATAATGGAACATATGCCAATCTCCAAAGTCACTTTGAAACCGCCCATCAGAAAAAGCATATTGGAAGACTGGAATATTTCAGAAACCATGCTGTCCAACCTCCCCTTTACTTTCTAATCGTTTGACACACTTCGTCATTAAAAAACAAACAATCCAATAAACTATTCCTATTGATAGATATGCCGGACCATAATACATATTCGAGCCAGCCCACGAATCCGCCACATACATCATATCCCCCCCAGCAATCATGGCCAAAACTGAAGTGTTTTTAATAATATTAATACTTTGGTTTCCTAAAGCAGGGAGAATCATACGCTTGGCCTGTGGAATTATAATATACCACATTGTTTTCCAGTAACTAAAGCCTTGCGACAAACCTGATTCCATTTGTCCTTTAGGAACAGCATTAATACCAGACCGAAAAACTTCCGACATATAGGCCCCTGAATAAATTCCCACGCCAAGAATGCCAATTGCAGTAACAGGCAGCATAATATGCAAGTGTGGCAGCGCATGATACAAGAAAATAGCCTGAATAACAAGTGGTGTATTTTGAAAAAATTCAACATATACACGATTAATACAGCGAACCCACTTTTGGGGTAATACTCCGGCAACCCCGAAAATGATGCCAAGAATCAGTGACAAGATAAGAGCGCATACAGCCACTTCCATCGTTGTTATAAATCCTTCAATGAAAATATCGAGATCATCGAATAATGCTATCCACTTGTATTCAGCAAAAATTTCATTCATTAATTTTTAAGTTTCCATTTCACTAAAAGTTGATCCATTTCGCCGGAGTTTTTCATATCGTTCAATACCTGATTAACATAATCACTCAATTCTGCATTGTCTTTCTTGGTTGCTATGCCATATTCCTGTGGTGCAAAGCTATCCGGCAGTATAACAGTCTGATCATCAACATACCCATGCAAATTAGACTGATCCATAGCATAAGCAGCCGCACGGCCTGACATAATTGCAGATTTACATTCTGTATAAGTCGGAAATTCAGCAAACTTAACAGATATTCCAGCCTTTTTAGCCGCTTCATCAACAGCTTTACGTGTCGTAGCACCTTGTGGAACAGCAATCGTCTTTCCATCCAAATCTTTCAGGGATTGAATATTATCCGCTTTTTTTACAAGCAGTCCAACCGGATCTGTATAATATGGGTCCGTAAAATTATACTGTTTCTTTCTTTCTTCATTGATTGTATACGTAGCAACAATCATATCCAATTCACCACTGTCCAAAAGCGGCCCGCGTGTCTTAGCTGTAACAGGTGTAAAAGCTACTTTACTGTCATCACCAAATATTTTCTTAGTAACCGCTTTAGCCAAATCTATTTCAAAGCCTTCTATGTTACCGGTGTCAGGATTCTTATAACCAAAAAGAGGAACGTCTACCTTACAGCCAACTTTTAATACACCATTACTTTTAATCTTTTGTATAACTGCACCACTTGAGTCCGCAGATGATTTTACATCTTTTTCCGTTTCTGATGAACCGCAGCCAGTAGCGAACAAACCAAACGCCGCAATTGCAACAAGCGTGGCCACACTTACAATTTTTTTAGTAGATAATTTCATAATAATGCCTCCATTCTAAAAATCACTTTGAATTTAATGAATAATTTTACTGAGAAACTGCTTTGCCCGTTCATTTTGTGGGTTTGTAAAAAAATGGTCCGGTGTCCCTGTTTCCAGTACTTCACCATCAGCCATAAAAACAACCCGATCGGCTACTTCCTGGGCAAAACCCATTTCATGTGTTACACAAACCATTGTGATGCCCGTATGGGCAAGTTCAACCATAACATCAAGTACTTCCTGAATCATTTCCGGATCTAAAGCTGACGTTGGTTCATCAAAGAGCATAATCTTTGGGTGCATATTCAATGCTCTGGCGATAGCTACACGCTGCTGCTGTCCACCTGACAGTTGCGCAGGATAAGCATGAGACTTGTCACTCAGACCGACCCGATCTAAAAAAACAAGACCAGATTTTTCCGCTTCATCTCGCTTGATTCCCTGAACCATAACCGGGGCAATGGTAAGATTTTCCAAAACAGTCATATGTGGGTACAAATTGAATTGCTGAAATACCATAGCTGCTTCCTGTCGCACCTTTTTTAGCTCCACATTGTTTTTTGTCAATTCCTCACCACCAACAATAACAGATCCGCTATCGGGCTTCTCCAACATGTTGATGCAGCGAATCATCGTACTCTTACCTGATCCACTCGGTCCGATAACAACAACCCGTTCACCAGAGTCTACTTGAAGATTGATATCTTTCAATACATGGTTTGCACCAAAAGATTTATTTACATTAGTTAATCTGATCATTAAGTTCCCCCCTTAATTCTGAATAGCAAAAAAGAAACGCTCTTCACCTATGTTCATAAACACAGAGTGAAAAGCGTCATTGCTTCATTCGTTATTCAATTATTCCTTCATCATGATACAAATCTCTAGTCAGAAAATATATTGATAATCTTATAAAGTATACTTATACTATTACAATACTAACTGGTTTTTAGTACTCTGTCAAGAAAAATTTTATAGTGACTGCTAATCATATAATAAAATTAGACACACAAAAAAACAATAGAATGCTTTTCCACATAATGTTATTCTGAAATTTTTTCTTCCATAATAGATTCTACCGGAATCGCATCCAAAAACCGGCTTTTTGATAGTTTTTTACCTTTATAATACGTGCTCCAACTGAGATAGAGCCGATGTTTTGCTCGTGTGATTGCTACATAGAAAAGCCGCTTTTCTTCTTCCAAATCATTTTTTTGCAATGCCTGCCATGTAGGGAATATCCCTTCAGCAGCTCCGGCTAAAAATTCATACTCGAATTCGGCTCCCTTGGCCTGATGAACTGTAATAATAGGTATACGCGGCCATTTAGCAACAATACGGTCTAACGCACTGTTGGACAGTGCTGTTACCTTTAAAAGGTCAATCAGCGCAGTATGATTACTTGTGCCTATATCATCTATTTCTTTTGCAAGTAAGTAGAATTCGCGTAATCGTTGTATACGTACCTCCTGCTTTCGCTTCTCATAATATTCCTTGATGTGCAGCTTATTGACGACTTCGCCAATAAGCGCATACGGGCGCAGACTGCCATATTCTTCAACCAGCTTTTGCATCATAAAAGTCACTTGCTTAAACTGCCCAATATATTTTTTGACATAGGTTCTTCGCTGTTCTGTTAGTGGCTCGATATTTTTCTTACAGACATAGACAAGCAGGCCTGCCGTAACAAAGGCATTATTAACTGCATTGTGTGTTGATAGCTTCCCCTCTATTTGAAAATACTTACGCAAGAAGCTCAACTTATAGCTTACAAGATCCGGATAAAATCGTCGAAACAAATCAAGCGTATCATATATATTTTTCCCAAAACGGGTTGTATCTATTCCAAGACGCTTACTTTGATTTTTAAAAATACGTATGTCATAATTGACATTATGTCCAACAATTATAGCATTTTCAGAAAATCGTAAGCAGTCCTGGAAGACAGCTTTTGTTACTTCATCATTTTTTTTAAGAAACTCGTCAGAAAATCCATCTACCTTTTCCGATACACCAACAGAATTTTTGGGTTGCAAAAAACGTTCAAAAGTTTCTATTACCCTTCCCTGTGCATCCAAACGTATCGCTGCAATCTGTATAATTTCTTCCAGTGACATGTCTAGTCCTGTGCTTTCTACATCAAACACTATAATGTTATCACAACTCTTTGCATCAAGTAACCGCTTAAAAGGATCTCCATCTATATGTGTCTGCACTTCCACAAAATCAGCTAGAGAAAGCCCTGTTTTTCTATAGACAGGTGATTTTATTGCTTCCAATGTTCTTGATCCAACGCCCGCTGCAAAACACTTCACTATACGTTGCAGGCTATTAACATCATATTTATTAACAAGAAATTTCAAGCAAGCAACTACATCCTTAATTTCTTTTCGTCGAAAGAACTTGAACTGTTCCACCAGCATGAACTCTATGAGCTGTTCTGATTGCATCTCTTGCTTAAGACGAACAAAGCATTCACTTAAATCCAAATTGTATTTATTGCTCCGCGTAAGGATTCCAATCTTCGAAACATCCGTTACCTTAAGCTCCTGTATTTTTTCATAGATCCAGCGTGCCTCCGCCTCAATCCCTTGTGATGATTTTAGAGCAATCTTTGCACCAGCCTCACTGTTCATTGCCTTAACTGGCATAGTATAGATTGCATCTACTTTATCAGAAAATAGGTTTTTCAAGCAGGCATAAGAAGCATTAATAAGTGTTTTTGTCGCCCGATAATTTTCATCAAAACTGACCACTTCCGGCAGCCAATCCTTTTTGAACGCTTGCAATATTTCATCAGGGCACGAGCCACGCCATTCGTAGATCGTTTGAAAATAATCACCGCAAAGCATCACATTGTTTCCCGAAAACAGTCCTGCAATAATACGATATTCAAACAGACTTGTATCCTGTACTTCATCAATAATCAAATATTTAAACTTTTCTCGCCAGAATTTTTCTGTAGATCTATCTTTGAAAAGTTCATATACCTTAATAATAAGGTCATTGAAGTCCAGCGCATTCATCTGTTGGAGATGATGGTCGTAGTTACTCACGAGCTGGCTACCCTCTTCTAACAGATATTCACGAAGCAGCCTTGCCTGATTATAGGATTCATACACAAAAATATCCTGCATGCACCTTACCTCTTCCAAAAACATTCTTACAATCGTCTGTGCATAGTCTGTTGCATCACTTGTTGAATAAATATCGTACACTGCTCTATAATGCTTGACTTCATTAATAAAACGCTGCAATAAAGTTATGTTATGATCATATACATTCAGTGTATTTATGATCTCTTTACAATCATCTTCATCAAAGATTACAAAATCCATCGATATTTCCAGGGAATTTTTTGCCGTTGCCTGCAAAACATCATAGCAAAAGCTATGAACCGTTCTAATGATAACAGCCTGTTCATCGGCCTTCACCAACGGCATAATTTTCTTTTCCAGCTCTTTACAAGCTCGATTTGTAAACGTAAGACAGAGTATTTCATCCGGCCTTGCCACGCCTGCCTGAATAATATGCTTTACGCGATAAGATATCGTACTTGTCTTACCCGTCCCAGCTGATGCATTCAGCAAGATATTATGTTCCAGATCAGCTACGACTTGTTGCTGTTTCTCATTCAGCATACTCATCTTCTCCATTCTATATCAATAAAACATCTTTTCCCTATTGTATTCTGATTATTACAATTATACAATAGAAGAAAGGACGTGACTGCCATGAATAAACCATTTCGCCGATTGCTTGCCATCTCCGACATCCATGGACAAAAAAAACAATTACTGGATGTTTTAACAAAAGCTTCCTATGATACCCATGAAGATCAACTCATTATCTGCGGCGATAGTATCGATCGTGGCAATGACAGTTTTGCATCTTTTGAAATCTGCCAATCACTACAGAAAAAAAGCGCCATCTATCTTAAAGGTAATCATGAAAGCATGATGGAA
>DCFY01000021.1:0-11544 GCA_002315155.1 Megamonas sp. UBA1792 | reverse complement strand
ACCATAGAAGCACTTTCAAAATTATCAACGACAAAACTCATACAGATTTTTTTCTACATACGGAATATGGTATGCTATTTTACCACTGATTCTTATATTTTTTCCCATGCCGGACTCAACCCAGCCAAATCACTGGAGGAACAGAATGAAAACGATTTCATCTGGGGAACCCGCCATTTTTACGAAACACCTGCCTATAAAAACCATACTATAATTTATGGACATACGCCAACCTTCTATTTACCAGATGCAGATAAAAACATTGCAAAAGCTTCAATCTGGCACGATACCATTCACAATGATAAAATTGATATTGACTGTGGTTGTGTTTTTGGTGGTCGCCTCGCGTGTCTCGAACTTCCTTCATTAAAAGAATATTATAGTGACTAAACACTACAAAAATGATCTGCCAAAGCAAGGAAAAACACTCACATAAATAAATCGCACCTATACAATATCCTTTGCACAGGTGCGATTTTTTACTCTATACATTTATACAAATAATTCTTTTGTCTTTGCCGCAATTCGCTTACCAAATACATGGAAGAGCTCTTTGTTTTCTTCAAACGTATCACGCCACGCAGCTGCCCCAAGATGCAGAAAAGGCTGCCCAAGTGTTGTGCCGCCCGAGTATACCATCATCCCTTTGACCATCATGTGCTGCACGAGTGTGAGTATTGCAACATCCGCACCACCCTGTGGTACGTTTGCTGTAGCAAAAGCTGCACCAAGTTTTCCCGACAAATTGTATTTGCCACCTTCGTCAAACCATTTCTTAATCTGCCAGCACATATTTGCATAATATGTTGGTGTACCAAAGATAACAGCCTTACTCTCATTGATATAATCAATATCCACATGATCAACATCAAAAAGGCATACTTCAATACCTTCGACCTCTTTCATACCTGCTGCGACAACTTCTGCCATTGCCTTCGTCTTACCCGTCTTGCTATAGTAAACGATTGATATTTTCATTCTGTAAAGCCTCCACTTATTAATAAAATCCCTCTTATATGATCTTTCATTTACCGATTCAAGAAAAAAAGCTGCTACATTCCATAGCAGCTTATCCTTATTTTAGATCATATCTTTTTTTATCATGTATTCAGCAATCTGTAAAGCATTGAGTGCCGCACCTTTACGAATCTGATCACCTACAACCCAGAAATTAAGCCCATGTTCAATTGAAAAGTCCTTACGAATTCTGCCAACTTCGACCTCATTCTTGCCAGACGTCATTAACGGCATTGGATATTCCATTTCATTCGGGTTGTCCTTAACAATAACACCAGGAAACGATGCAATTGCTTTTCTCGCTGCTTCAACACTCAATTCATCCTCGAGCTCAACATTGACGGATTCAGCATGACTACGGAATACTGGTACACGAATTGTTGTCGCTGTGATGCCCATCTTATCATCTTTCATAATCTTATGTGTTTCATCAATCATCTTCATTTCTTCCTTTGTATACAAGTTATCCTTGAATACATCAATCTGCGGAATTAGATTGAATGCAATCTGATAATGCTTTGGCAAACTTGCACCAGGCAGGATGTTTGCTACAATCTCTTTGCCTTCTACGATTGCCTTAACCTGATCTTCAAGCTCTGCCATTGCTTCCTTGCCACCACCGGATACAGCCTGATATGTCGACACAACAACACGCTTAATCTTTACCTGATCATAGATCGGTTTCAATGCCATAACCATGATGATTGTCGAACAGTTCGGATTTGCTATAATCCCTTTATGCTGTGCAATTGCTTCAGGATTGACTTCGGGCACAACAAGAGGAACCTCGGGGTCCATGCGGAATGTACTCGAGTTATCAATAACAATAGCGCCTGCCTTCACCGCAATCGGTGCAAATATTTTACTGGCAGATCCTCCCGCAAAAAGTGCAATCTGCACATTCTTAAAGGAATCTTCTGTTGCTTCTTCAACTGTATAGTCCTTACCCATAAAGTTAATAATCTTACCCGCAGAACGCTTTGAAGCCAATAACTTCAAATCAGCAAAAGGAAAATTTCTTTCCTCAAGCAAATTTAAAAATTCCTGTCCAACAGCTCCTGTTGCTCCCAGGATAGCTACATTATATTTTCTCATTATAAAACGCCCTCTCTTTTTAATCTAATAATTTGTCTAAACCTATGACAAGCCCTTTTAGCGAATTTACTTTTTTACAGGCCATAACAACACCTGGCATAAATGATTCTCGATTGATCGAATCATGACGAATTGTAAGTGTCTGCCCCAAACCACCAAAGATGACTTCCTGATGAGCAACATAGCCCGGCAGGCGAACACTATGAATATGGATACCATCGACATTCGCACCACGGGCACCAGCCACTTTTTCCACCTCATCCGGATGGCCTTGCTGCATACTATTGCGAACTTCACGGATCATTTCAACTGTCTGAAGTGCTGTACCCGATGGAGCATCCAATTTCTGATCGTGATGCAATTCTATAATTTCTACATTTGGCATATACCTTGCTGCCTGCTTTGCCATGATCATCATAAGCACAGCACCTATCGCAAAGTTCGGTGCAATAAAGGCCGGCGTATTATTCTGTTCCGCCAGCCTGGCAATTTCTGCTTTGCATTCATCGGAAAGACCTGTTGTTCCTATAACTGGCGAAATGCCATTTCTCAATGCAATGCATGCATCATCAAATACAATATTCGGACGAGTGAAATCGACCATGACATTTGGTTTAATTTCCTTAAGCGCTTCTTCTAAGTCATCGCGAACAAGTATACCATTCTTGCCAATACCAATAAGTTCACCCGTATCCATGCCGCTCTTTATATCAACTGCACCAACAAGCTCCAATTCAGGATCTTCACTAACAGCCTTCAGAACAGCCTGTCCCATTCTACCACATGCACCACTAACAAGTATTTTTATCAAAATATGCGCCTCCAATTTTACCTATAAAAAAAACCGATGAGAAAAACATCTCATCAGCTGCAATTATACTATATCAGCTTCAGGTGAGATAGCACTCCATCAAATCGATGACAGTATACGATCTATTCGATAGTATACCAGCATAAACAAGTACCCTTGTTACAGCTTCGGCAGATAACCCTTCCACTTTTTTCCTCGCCTGTCGGCTCCTGAAAGCTACTCTTTTTATCTGCGCCTCTATTTCATCCCTAAGTAGGATTCCCTAAAATAGGACTTTTATTTAGTTCTTATTTATTGTATACCATGTCCAGTATAAAAATCAATATGTTTTCTTAAATTCGCTGTTTTTTTCTGCTGCAAGCTTGTTTTTCCGCTTCTTATAAAACCAAACAATCATATATACTACCACCAAAACACCAATAAGTATTTTCACCTGTCCAGAGCTATGCCCTGCATTAACAAGATCATAACCAATCGCAGCTTCCAGTGCTGTCGACGGGAACTTACCGATAAGATTCGCAAAAAAATAATCACGCAAACCAATCTTGCTGACAGCACCTAGTGCAGTAATAATCCCCGATGGAAAATACGGGATAATCCGAGCAAAAAGCATAACTTTAAAGCCCTTGCTCCCACTAAATTCATCAACTTTTGTTAAATATTTGCTTTTTGCAATAAGTTTTTCAGCTGAAGAACGTAATACACTGCGCATAAGCAAAAAACTCAACATAACACCGATGGTTTCTGCTATCCAGGAAAGAATGATCCCTTCAAACAATCCAAAAACAACAGCATTTGCCGTCGAAAAAAAAATTGCTGGTAAAAAGCCCAGTGCATTGATTATCACACAAAGTAAAAAGGCAAACATAACGGCCCAGGACCCAAACGACTTAATATAATCAACCGTCTTCTGTATATCTCCGCTCAACATGACACTCCAAAGCTTCATAAAAAACTCCGGATTCAAACAAAAAATAATCCCGATGAGTACTAGCAGTAATAAAACTCCAATACACTTAACTGCTTTTTCAGATTTCAACCATTCCACAAAAAGCTCCTCCAAACTCTAAACTACAAGATTAATTTATTATATAACATACTGCGTGTAAAAACGCTGGAAAAGCAATTCTACTATCATGTATCCGTTATTTTCGCAAAATGTTTCTTATACTGCAGCGACAGTACATATGTAACATATTGCAGCTGTGATGTATCCGTCATAGCCTCAATTGCTGCTTGACGTGCCTTGAGAAGTATATCAACATCCACTAAGACATCTGCTATTTTTAAATCTGCTAAACCATGCTGCATCGCTCCAAAGAACTGACCAGGTCCTCTTAGTTTTAAATCTTCCTCAGCAAGTTCAAAACCACTCGACATCTTCTCCATGATCTGCAATCGTTCTTTGGCATTTGCTGTTTTTCCCGACGAAATAAGAATACAATAAGATTGATACGCACCCCGACCAATACGACCTCGAAGCTGATGAAGTTGTGCCAGTCCAAAGCGGTCAGCATTCTCAACAACCATGATACTGGCATTTGGCACATTAACACCAACTTCGATGACGGTAGTCGCAATAAGCAGCTTCGTCTTATTTTCATAAAATGCCTGCATTACCGCCTCCTTGTCCTTTGCTTTCATCTTACCGTGAACAAGTCCGCATGGAATATCGTGAAAAATCCCTGCAGCCAGTTCAGCATAGAGTTCTTCAGCTGACTGTACCTTCAATTTATCCGACATCTCAATAAGCGGACAAACGACATAAGCCTGCCGGCCATTCTGGATCTCCTTCAGTACAAACTTATAGATAAGCGCACGCCGATTTGGTGTGCGCACAAAAGTACGGATTTTCTTACGTCCAGGTGGTAGTTCCCTGATAACTGATATATCAAGATCCCCATAGACTGTAAGTGTCATTGTTCTTGGTATTGGTGTCGCCGTCATAACAAGCACATCTGGTGTCAACGTGCTTTTTTCCTCCAATTTTACCCGCTGATGAATACCAAAACGATGTTGTTCGTCTGTGATGACAAGGCCCAGACGAGCAAAGTGCACATCATCCTGAATCAGTGCATGCGTCCCAATGACAAGATCAACTTTTCCGGCTGCAATCTTATCATGCATATCCTTATGTTTCTTCTTGGTTAGCTTTCCTGATAAAAACCCCACACGGATGCCATAGGATGTCAATATTTCAGCAAAAACTGCAAAGTGCTGGCTTGCCAAAATTTCCGTTGGAGCCATGAGCGCCCCCTGATAACCGTTTTCTATAGTTTTAACGAGTGCCAGCATGGAGATAACCGTCTTCCCCGAACCAACATCTCCTTGCAGAAGACGACGCATTGGCACATCCCGTTCCATATCAATACAGATTTCCCGCCAGACCTTCTGCTGATCATGCGTAAGCGTAAAGGGCAGAGCTGCCTCCACCTTTTGCACCAGTGCGCTATTCATTAAATGACGAATGCCCTTCTGCCCTTCACTGCTCTGTTTCTTCAAGATCATAAGCCCACACTGAATTAAGAAAAGCTCCTCAAAAGCAAGACGTTCCCGTGCTTTCTTCATTTTTTCCATTGTAGCGGGAAAATGAATGTTCACGAAAGCCTCCCTGCGTTCCAAAAGGTTATACGAATGCTGGACCACCTCTGGTAAAACCTCTGGCACTGCTGTAAGTCCATCAAGCACTTGACGAATAAGTTTACGAAAAAACTTTTGATTCAGTTTTTCTGTCGCAGCATAGACCGGTAATATACCACAATGTGCCTCTGCCTGTTCATTTTTTTCAACAATTTCAAAGGAAGTCATCTGTGACATGGCAAACTGCCCCCGCCCACCGTAGGCATATGTTGCTTTACCTGTAACAAAAACGCTTCCCCCAACCTTTAACTTCTTTTTCATAAAACCCTGATTAAACCAAGTAACCTGCAAGTAGCCGGTACCATCACTAATCATTGCTGTAAGAATTCCCATGCCGCGCGGTGCTTTCTTCTCCATAACATTCGTAATTACACCGCTTACCGTCTCTAATTCACCCACAGTAAGATCTGCTATACCCGTTATACAACTTTGATCTTCATAGCGCCGTGGATAATATGTGAGTAAATCATAAATAACCGATATACCAAGCGCTGACAACGACAAACTTTTCTTTGGTCCAACACCCTTTAAATATTGTATTTTCTGCTCAAAATCCATTAAATCATGCCTCTATTTATAATAAACAAATCTATACCTTCTTTAATATTACCAAACCTTGGACAATACCTCAACACATTTTCCTGAAAACATATAAAGAAATGCCCTATGATGCTTGCAAAATAGCTTTTATTTTACAACATCACAGGACATCTTTATTTTACCTTTTATATTTACTTCGCAAGCTTCGGACCAGCATTTAAAATATCATCTGACATTTCACCCTTAAATTTCGCAACATTTTCACTAAAACGTTTTACAAGCTTATTTGCCGTATTCTTATATTCATTCTTATTAAGCCACGTATTAGATGGTTTAAGAATTTCTGTTGGTACTTCTGGACAGGACGTCGGTACATACACTTGGAAAATATCATCCTTTTCCCATTCAACTGTATCAAGCATTCCTTCAAGAGCTGCTGTTACCATTGCCCGTGTATATTTCAAATCCATTCTGTGACCAACGCCATAAGCACCACCGGTCCAACCAGTATTTAGGAGATAAACCTTCGTGTTGTATTTATCAATTTTTTCACCAAGTAAACGTGCATACTTGAGCGGAGAAAGCGGAAGGAACGGTTCGCCAAAACCAATTGAGAATGTTGCCTGTGGTTCCGTGATGCCGCGTTCTGTACCCGCAACCTTACTAGTATAACCGGAAAGGAAGTGATACATTGCCTGTTCTTTCGTAAGCTTTGAAATCGGCGGCAATACACCAAATGCATCTGCTGTGAGGAAAATAATCGCATTTGGATGTCCCGCAAGACTCGGATGAATCGCATTCGGAATATTTTCAATCGGATATGCTGTTCTCGTGTTTTCTGTATAACGGGAATCAAAATAATCCGGCTTTCTTGTTTTTTCACTAATATAAACATTTTCAAGAACCGTACCATAGCGAATTGCTCTATAAATTTCTGGTTCGCTTTCTTCCGTAAGCTTTATGCACTTTGCATAGCAGCCACCTTCAATATTGAAAATACCATTTTCGCTCCAGCCATGTTCATCATCTCCGATAAGGCTACGGTTCGGATCAGCTGAAAGCGTCGTCTTGCCTGTCCCACTGAGACCAAAGAAAAGTGCAGTATTGCCATCTTTGCCAACATTTGCTGAACAATGCATTGACAGAATACCCTTCTGCGGTAAAATATAGTTCATTACGGAGAAAATCGACTTCTTCATTTCACCGGCATAAGCTCCACCGCCAATAAGTACAATTTTTTTCTCAAAGTTCAAAACAATAAACGTTGAGGAATGTGTCTTATCTTCCAGTGTATCCGCCATAACACTTGGCATACAAATAACTGTAAAGCCTTCCTGTGACATCGGTTTTTTTGTTGGCTTAATGAATAACTGTTTTATAAACAAATGGTGCCACGCAAATTCATTGATAAATTTAACCTGCAACTGATTTTCTTTATCTGCGCCTGCATAAACATCAGTTGTATAAAGCTGATGATCCTTGGCATAATCCTTCATTTTTGCATAAAGACGATTAAAGGTATCTTCCGTACAAGGTGTATTATTGGTCCAGCTAATGAGATCATGTACTGCTGGTGTATCAACAATGAACTTGTCTTTCGGTGAACGACCAGTATGTTTGCCTGTCGTTACGCAAAATGCACCTTTATCTGAAAGGACACCTTCTTTGTTCTTGACAGCTTCTTCAATCAATTCTACAACGCTTAAGTCATGAGCTACTTTTCTTGCTACGGATAAGATGTCTGCACTAGATTGTTGTGTCTGTAAATTGTTTTCCATGTCTTCTAACCTCTCAATATGATATATTAATAATACAATTAGCACTTGTATTATAGTTATTTAAGTTCTCCAAAAAGGAAAAAACTCCTTCTGATTTTAAAAAAATTTATTTTATTCTTAAAATTGAGAATATCCTGGGAAAAGCAACGGAACAAGACAATGCTTTGCCTTGTTCCGCCAAATCTTATTATAATACTGTTCTTATAGCTTCCCGCATGCTCTCTTTTTCATATACTCTCTTATGCAATATCGGAATCTTGCTAAGACTTGCAAGACCTTTTGGTACCTTATTTGTATTATATTTCGCCAATGTAGTAAGCAATACAAATTCATCTAGGCCTTCCGTCGCTATGCCCATCGCTTCAAGTACACTTGCATTGAACTTATACGGACTTGCTGTCGAGACAATAACCATCGGGTGATTATCGCCTGTAGCCTGTCGATAATCCTCAGCAACCTGCCATGCTACAGCAGTGTGTGTATCCGGCACATATTTCTGCACCTCATAGACTTTCTTTATACGCGATTTTGTCTTCGCATCATCAGCCCAATTCGCCCAAAAAGTATTCTTTATCTCAGCAAGACACTCTGCACCTACATCATAATGTCCAACACTTACAAGTGCTTCCATCCAACCTTTTACTTTTGCAGAATCTCTCGTCATATGATATAGCAAGCGTTCAAGATTACTAGATATCAATATATCCATTGATGGTGTAATGGTCTTATAAAAATCACGATTACGATTATAGATACCTGTTTTCAAAAAATCTGTTAACACATTATTCGAATTTGAAGCACATACAAGCTTATGAATAGGCAGCCCCATATTCTTTGCATAGAAACCAGCTAAAATATCGCCAAAGTTTCCTGTTGGTACTGCAAAGTTAATTTCATCACCATTTTTAATCTTTCCCACTTTGATAAGGTCCGCATAAGAACTAAAATAGTAAACAATTTGCGGAACAAGACGGCCCCAATTAATCGAGTTTGCCGAAGAAAGTCTGACCTTTTGATGATGAAGCTCTTCATTAAAAACAGCATCACCAAAGATTTTTTTGACCCCTGTCTGTGCATCATCAAAATTTCCATTGACTGCAATGACTGAAACATTTCCACCAGTTTGCGTTGCCATCTGCAAATACTGCATCTTGCTTACACCGTTTTTCGGATAAAATACCACTATTTTAATCTGATTAACATCCTTAAAACCTTCTAATGCAGCTTTACCTGTATCCCCGGATGTCGCAACAAGAATAATGATTTGACTTTTTTCTCCAGTCTTGACAAGTGCCGTTGACATGAGCTGTGGTAAAAGCTGCAATGCCATATCTTTAAATGCACTCGTCGGACCATGCCACAGTTCGAGTACAGATTCATCTGCAGAAAAATTTTCTACTGGTGCAATTTTTTCTGTATCGAACTTCTTTTTTCCATAAGCATGTCCTATACAATTCTTGATTTCTTCATCCGTATAATCCGTAAGAAAAAGCTGCAACACACGTAAAGCGCGTTCCTCATAAGGCACGTCTACGAGCCTCTCAATAAAGCCTTTATCAATTTGGGGCATTTCTGTCGGGACAAATAATCCCCCATCATCTGCTAACCCGGCAATAATCGCCTCCGCTGAATCAACGCTTTGCTTGTTTCCTCGTGTACTTATATACTTCATGTACTTCGCCTCTTTTATTTTAAAATTAAATTTCATAATCAAGCCATACTATGCTAAAATAGTTATTGTTAACACGAAATGACAGCGGTCACTGCTTTTACAGCTCTTATAAGATCAAGTGGCGCAATTATGATTTGCTCCCCTCGCTTACCAGCACTAATTGCAATTTTATCCCATTGCTTCGCGCTTTCATCAAGGTACACAGGATAGTTTTTCTTTGCGCCAAGTGGTGAACAACCGCCACGCATATATCCAGTAAGCTCCTGCACTTCCTTAAGATGAACCATCTCTACTTTTTTATTACCGCTTATCACCGCTAACGACTTGAGATCAAGCACACCATCACCAGGGATACATGCCATAAGAACACCATTTTTGTCACCCCGGGCCACAAGCGTCTTAAATACCATTTTTATCGGCATCCCGACTTTACCTGCAACATTTATAGCACTGAGATCATCCGGATCTACCGAATATCCCTTCAATTCATAGCTGATTTTCAGACCATCCAGTATACGGGCTGCATTTGTTTTCTTTGTACTTTTCATATTTATCACCATAAATTTCTACGGATTTAACCATCTGCATTATTGCAGATTAGTTTTTATTATAGCATAGGTTTCTAAATAAACCTATAGACAATAATTTATTTGTAACTCACCAGAATACTATCCCTCTCTATAAGTAACATATTTTTTATATTTAACCAACTAAACATTACAAATTGTAATTAAAAACGAGGTGCTCATCTTGGTAAAAATTGCTTTAGCTCAGTTCGATGTCAATCCAGGCCATCCCGACATCAATGTAGAAAAAATGCTTTCTATGATACAAGCAGCCAAAAAAAACAACACCGATATTATTGTCTTTCCAGAAATGTCTATTCCAGGTTACTTGATTGGTGACACATGGGAACAAACTTCTTTTATCGATGACTGTACAGCCTTTGGTGAAGACATCATTGCTGCATCGACTGGTATCTGCATCATGTTTGGCAACATTGCCGTTGACAAAACAAAAAAAAATAACGATGGCCGTGTTCGCAAATACAATGCTTTTTTCACAGCACAAAACGGTAAACTACTAAAAGCGCCTTCGATGCCGTATTCATTCACAATTAAAACACTTTTACCAAACTATCGTGAATTTGATGATACACGCCATTTTTACAGCTTACAAAAGCTTGCTCTCGAAATGAAACTTCCAATTGAAAGCCTAATCTCACCACTTGAAATAAAACTTCCAAATAAAAGCATACGTGTTGGCTGCCTGCTCTGCGAAGATGGCTGGAGCGATGACTATGCAATCGCTCCATTAGAAATCTTAAACGAAAAAAAATGTGATCTCTTTGTCAATATCTCCTCCTCTCCTTATACCTTGGGTAAAAATGATAAACGCAACCGTGTTTTTGGCAGACAAGCGAAAAACACCTGTACACCACTTGTCTATGTCAATAATACGGGCTTGCAAAACAATGGCAAGACCATCTATACCTTTGATGGCTCTAGTACCGTATATAATAAAAATGGTGCTATCGTTG
The DNA here is from genome assembly GCA_002315155.1 of Megamonas sp. UBA1792. The sequence goes on along the minus strand of DCFY01000021.1, from coordinate 451 downwards.
CTCTCTGTAAAGAATATGAAGAGGGCTTAGAGTATGTATCACTTAGCGAAAATGAACATCAACCCGCAATATTAATTCCTCAGGAACCTGATATTGTTCACATTTACAAAGCACTCATCTATGGCATCCGCAAATTTTTACTAAACATCCACATGACTAAAGTGGTCATTGGTATTTCTGGCGGCATTGACTCTGCTGTTGCTGCTGCACTTTACACACGTATTCTTGGACCGGAAAATATTCTGCTTATTAATATGCCAAGCATTTTTAACTCAGCGACGACCAAAGACCTTTCACAGAAACTTGCTGAAAGACTTGGTTGTCACTATGCAATCCTTCCAATTCAAAAAGTCGTTGACTATACCATTGAACAGTTTGAAACAACACCTATCATCAACTTGACAACAATGGAAGAAACACATCTCAAGGTATCTTCTTTCGTTACAGAAAA
>DCFY01000134.1:13849-15368 GCA_002315155.1 Megamonas sp. UBA1792 | reverse complement strand
TCTTCCAATATCCCAACAATCGATCCTTGTACAATACCTGCAGCAGAAAGTACACGTGCCATCATCTCAATATTCCGCGCAATATCTCCGTTCGTATACGCCTTTATAACTTCTTCCGGCCTTTCCTGCATCTGTAGACGAAGTACGCCGCTAAGCGGTATCGTCAAAAATTCAAACGGCGAGGCTTTTATGATATCCGTCAAGGTCGTAAAAGGCAACTTTTTTATATCTTCCAGCGATACGATACTGTTGCCTGTAACCCCTGCTTCTGTCAGTTTAGTATGATAAAAGGTGCTTTTATCATATGCCCAACGCACTGTTTTTTTCAAGCGACTCATCTGTAATTGGGTCATAGCCTCGCGACTCATCATCTCAATTTCCTGATTCGCGCACATAAAAATCCCCCGTACTCTCTAAAACATCTATACTTTCCCTCTTTATTTCGTTACAAAAACATAGTTCCTTTTCCGTTATAACAATCGCAAACTTTCCTTTACAACGGTTTTTGATAGAAAAATGGCTGTAAGCTCGTATAACCCATCTTGCGAAAATTCAAGATAGCCTCGGTTGCTCCAACAAACAAAATCCCACCTGGTTTCAATGCCTTAAAAAAATTCACATAAAGCTGATCCTTGGCTTCTTCCGTAAAATAAATAACAACATTACGGCAAAGAATCAAATCAAAACCCTGCTCAAATCGATCCCTAAGCAAATTATGACGCTTGAATTCAATACGCGATTTAATTTCCGGAATAACGGCAAACTGTCCATCGTCTAATGCTTCAAAATACTTCTTCTTACGATCCGGAGAAATGCTCTTGAGCTCATTATTTGTATAAATACCGCTCTTTGCCTTCGCCAGAATTTCAATATCAAGATCGCTTGCCAAAATACGATGCTTCGTTTTCGGTGTCATTTCATTCAGAATCATCGCGAGTGAATACGGTTCAGCCCCAATAGAACAGCCAGCGCTCCATATCGTAAGGCTTGAGCTTCGCTTCAAAAGTTCTGGTAACACATCCGTTTCTAATTTTGAAAATTTATCCGGTGTACGAAAAAACTCTGATACATTAATCGTCAAATATTCAATAAACCGCGCAAACGCATCATGATCATGTGTAATACTATCAAAATAAGCTACATATGATGTGAATCCATTACGTTGCACAAGATTCCCGATACGGCGCTGCATCTGTTGGGCTTTATAAAGATCAAGATCAATCTCTGTCTTTTCTTTCAATTTCCGTTTGAATACTACCCAATCTGCTTCATCAATCATTGCAAGGCCCTCCCTTTTATATCTTTATATATTTTCTCTCCCCCTTCACAAAAATCCTGCTTACTAAAGAAAGTTTATTGTGTAATGATACATGTGTTTTATATACAAAAAACAGATAGCAGCTTGCCTGCAGCTGCTATCTGCCTCTTCTTGTTTTATTTGATGTCTATTATTTTTTTTGGTACTTCCGGCTTATATTTTGGCAAAGTCACTACGAGAATTCCGTTTTTGAATTCTGCC
>DCFY01000134.1:1039-13490 GCA_002315155.1 Megamonas sp. UBA1792 | reverse complement strand
CGTGTAGAAATAACGAGATACTTGTTGCCTTCATAAGCCAGTGTAATATCTTCCTTCTCAAAGCCCGGAAGCTCCGCAAAAACGATATAGGAGTCTTCGCATTCCTTTACATCTACACGAAAAGAAGAAAATGCACCACTGACTTTATTAATCGGATTCAGCGGTTGTTCCATCACATAATCCATAAAGCGCTCTACAGATTCCTTGCCTTTTTCAGCGTTACTTCTAAAATTGAATGGTAATATGCTAAACATATGAACTCCTCCTTAAAGACTACTTGAATACTTCCCTATCCCAATTATAGATCATTTTTCCGAAAATTCAATACATATTTATTTGTGCCATAAAAATACATTTAATTTATTTGCCAATGCTTCTGCTGAGATATCAAGTACCCCTGCCTGTGCGTGGTTAGATCAATTAAGATAGCAACAGGTTTAGGCCTTTCTTTCTCCAATATTTTTACTATATTATTTCATATCTTGATATAAAGCACTATAATAGGACAAAGCATTCTCCGCAATATGCCCAAAGACATGATTGCGGAGAATGCTCTTATGTATGCATATTCCATTAGATTTTCTGAAAAAGAACTTTACCAACGATTTCACTAGCATCAGCAATACAGCCATCACAAGAGCGCAGGACTTTCTTTGTATCAGTTCCTTTAAGGTCACGGCATTTCATCGACCTGTTTTTTGCTACAAACTCACTCGTAAACTTACAAGCAAGCTTGTAAGTTGCTTTCTTCGTTGATGGTGCATCTATATTACCATCACTATTACAGAACCCAATAAGGGCAATCGCCCCCGATACAGCACCGCAGGTACCATTGGAATCACCCATGCCAAAACCATAGCCTTCCATAACCTTGAACATCATCGTTTCATCAATACCCGCTGTCTCTGCATAGGCACATGCAACTGCCTGACTGCAGTTATAGCCTTTTTTATGATTTTCCAATGCTTTTTCTACATATTTATTCATTTGCTCTTCCCCTATTATACACTTTTTTTATTTTTCAATATAATGGCTGAAACTGCCGATAACAAGCTGCGGAAATTCTTTATGAAGCTCTTGCAAAAATCTTTTTGTGCCCACAGCTTTGCCTTTTGCCAGTGGCATGATTTCAACAAAAGCATCCGGGTCAATATTAAGATTCCGTACCTGTATCATTGCAACTGGTGCTTCCTTAAGAAAACTCTTCCATGCCGCAAGTTCTTCCTCCCGATCATTGAAGCCCGGGAAATACAGCATATTCAGCGAAATGTACACGTTATGCTCACCAGCATAGCGGATGGATTCTCTGACATCCTCAATTTTGTAATTACTGCGATAATAAGCATTATAGCTGTCCGGCAAACCACTGATGATACTTACACGCATCGTATCAAGTCCGGCATCAACGATTTTTTTAATTCCCTCTGTATAGCCAGCATTTGTATTGATATTAATTTGTCCCTTATCTGTTTTACTGCGAATAATCTTCATTCCTGCCGCAATATTATCCGCTGCAAGAGACGGCTCGCCCTCACAGCCTTGGCCAAAGCTGATGATCGCATCCGGGGCTGTCGCTAAATGATAAACCCCAACCTCAGCAATTTCCTCTGGTGTAGGACGAAACCTGATGCGGCTCTGCGGTGATGGGCAGCACTCTGCCGGCTGAAGTGAAATACAGCCAAAACAATTCGCATTGCAAACTGGTGAGGTCGGAATACCCGCCTCCCAGCGACGATAAAAAAGGTTCTGTGCTGTACAGCAATGCCATTGAAGCGAACAATTACCAACCTGTTCAACTATACGATTTCCTTTAAGCTCTTTCTTTGTCCGGTTCACAAGCTTTTTAAGATCATGTGTATTATAGTGTACCGGATCCCATTTATCATTTTCATCCGTATAAAGTGCTGCCGTATAGAGCTCATCTTTATAGAGAACAACCGCTGTATAACCATAGAGAGGCAGACGTTCCGCTCCTTCCGCCCTGTTATATGCTGGCATATATATCCGTGTATAGCCTGCTGGCAGGATTGCCGCCACAGCCCTTCCCTGTATAGGCATCACTTTGCCATCCTGCATCCCCACCGCTAAACAATCCGGCAAAAACATAAGATCTGCACTTTCCGGCAAAGGAATGAGCTCTTCCAACTTCAACAAAGTATTTTCATTGCCACTGCGTCCCATTCCAGCAAAGCCCGGAGCATCAAATATTTCACCTTTTTCATCGGCATAAAGTGCTGTAATCATACTTGCGTTTCCTCCTGCTGTTTTGTTACCGTATCCTTATCTGCTTGCGCTTCTGGTTTCACTTTTTCTTTCTTTGCTTTTTTCGGATTAAATCGATTCATTGCTAAATCGATTCCATCGGTTACAATACATTCAACAGCTGGCAAAAGATAATTAACGACTTCCTTTATCTTCAGCACATCTTCATCCGAAAATTTCGCAAGCACATGGTTTACAACCGTCCAGCCCGGCAACGGTCTGCCAATACCGATACGCACACGCGCGAAATTCTCGTCTTCTACATTTGCCAGAATCGACTTAATACCATTATGACCACCGGCACTCCCCTTACGACGAATGCGCAGCGTACCTGCCTCAATATCCATATCATCATGTACCACGATCAGATCTTTTGTTCCAAGCTTATACCAATGCAGGATTGGCCCAAGTGCCCTTCCGCTGTCGTTCATATACGTCTGCGGTTTCACAAGAATGACCTTTTCCCCACCAATGTGCCCTTCCACGATCTTTGCTTCAAACTTATCTTTCCACATATTATCAATATGCAAACGCCCAGCAAGAGCATCAACAAACATAAATCCTACATTGTGTTTTGTCTGACTATATTCCTGTCCGGGATTACCCAAACCTGCAATTACCTTCATCCAAATGCCTCCAAAATATTAAAAAAATTACTTTATATGCAATAGTATGTAATCTATTGTATCACAGAACTACTAAAAATAAATCCGGATTTACAAAAGAAAAGACCGTCATCCTAATGATGACGATCTTGACGATTTACTCTCATTTCCCAAAATAAAAATAAGCAAGTACGAGAATACCAAGAACAATACGATACCAGCCAAAAACCTTAAAATCATTATTTTTGATATAACGTAATAAAAATCTAATGGAAATGATCGATACAACAAAAGCAACAATCATCCCAATCACCATGATAATGACTTCTGTACCAGTGTAATTCAATCCGAATTTCACGAGCTTCAAAAAGCTCGCACCAAACATAACTGGAATTGCGAGAAAAAAAGTGAACTCAGCTGCTACATAGCGTGATACACCGAAAAGAAGTCCCCCGATAATCGTCGAGCCGGAACGTGATGTCCCCGGAACAAGCGACAAGACTTGAAACAAACCAATAATAAAGGCTGTTCTGTAATCAAGGCTATCAAGATCCGTGATACGTGGTGTACGGTTCTTATTATAGTTTTCTACAAGTATAAACACTACCCCATATAAAATCAGCGTAAAGGCCACAACATGTGCATTCATAAAGTGCTCTTCCATGTATTTGTTGAAAGCAAGTCCAATGACAGCTGCCGGAATACAGGCAAAAATGACTTTATACCACAATGAGAATGTCTTACTTTTTTCATTTTTGCTCTTCCACGATGAAAATGGATTAAGCCGTTCAAAATTCAGTACCACAACTGCCATAATAGCCCCCAGCTGAATAACCACGAGGAACATATCCATAAAGTTTTTTTCAACATTGAGCCGCATGAATTCATCAACAAGAATCATATGTCCCGTGCTGCTGATCGGCAGCCATTCTGTAAGCCCCTCAACGATCCCAAGAATGACTGTTTTTATAAGTTCAATACTACTTAAATCCACAAAAAATCCTCCTATATATTTTGAAATAAAAACAAATTTTATTATAGCACAGCTTTCTTACTCATGCATGTAAATTTGCTGAATAGCACTTCCCTTTTTCACAAAAAAGCACCCTGTAGTGTGCACTTTATAATAAAATGCACACTACAGGGCCTTATCGATAAAGCTTTATCTTCTTATTTGAAGAGCTGACTTACCGACTGATGCGCATGAATGCGCATAATAACATCACCGAGTGCATCGGCAATCGAAAGAGAAATGATTTTCTTGGATTCCTTTTCTTTTGGAAGTGGAATCGTATTCGTGATAATCAATTTTTCAATGTTTGAATCATTGATACACTGCACAGCCGGATCGCTAAGGATTGCATGTGAGCAGCATGCGTAGACAGCCTTTGCGCCCAAGTTTCCCAACGCTTTTGCTCCTTCGCAAAGCGAGCCTGCTGTATCGACAATATCGTCGATCATAATGGCCGTCTTGCCTTTAACATCACCAATAAGATTCATGACTTCCGCACAGCCCGGTTTCGGGCGGCGCTTTTCAATGATGGCAATTGGTGCCTGTAAACGATCCGCCAAGATACGGGCGCGTGTTACGCCACCTAAATCTGGAGATACAACAACAACGTCTTCAAGTTTTTTCGTAAGAATGTATTCTGCAAGTACCGGAGCTGCTGCAAGATGATCCACTGGAATATCAAAGAATCCCTGGATCTGTCCTGCATGAAGATCTACCGTTACCACACGATCTACACCGGCTGTCTGCATAAGATTAGCAACAAGCTTAGCAGAAATAGGTTCACGGCCTCGTGTTTTACGATCCTGACGCGCATAAGCATAATATGGCACAACTGCTGTTATATTATGTGCGGAAGCACGTTTGCACGCATCAACCATGATCAAAAGTTCCATTAAACTGTCATTTACTGGCTGACAGGTTGGCTGGATAATAAAAATATCCTTACCTCTAATGCTTTCACTAATCATGACCTGCGTTTCACCGTTGTTGAAATGACCGACATATGCATTACATAATTCCACACCGATGTGTGCTGCTATTTCCTTGGCAAGCTCCGGATTCGCATTACCTGTAAGAATGCATAAGTTCCCAGTATCTACTGTCATTTTTTTTAAATCCTCCAAATCATTACTCTTATTTATTTTTGCGGGCATTTGCCCATATATAAACGGCAATGCCGTCTGTACCTTATTTACGCTTATCTGCCCATCCATCGATATTTTTCTGACGTGCACGTGCAATCGCGAGGTCAGATGGTGGAACATCTTTTGTAATTGTCGATCCTGCTCCAACATAGGCACCGTCGCCAACCGTAACCGGTGCAACAAGATTTGAGTTGCAGCCAACAAAAGAATTATTGCCAATTTTCGTTCGGAACTTCGTCTTGCCATCGTAGTTGACTGTAATCGTCCCACACCCCATGTTAACCCCTGAACCCATATCACAATCGCCAATATAGGAAAGATGCGGCAGCTTACTGCCATTGCCGATTGTCGAATTTTTCACTTCGACAAAATTGCCGATTTTGACATTTTTCGTAATCTTTGTGTTTGGACGAAGATGCACATATGGACCCATAATCACATCATCCTCGATTTCACATTCATGCGCATAGGAAAAATGCGCCGTGACATGGTTGCCAATTGTTGTATTCGTAAAGCGGCTGTTCGGGCCGATCTCACACCCTTCACCAATGCGTGTCACGCCTTCAAGCCAGGTAAACGGATAAATGACTGTATCCTTACCAACTATGACATCCATATCAACAAATGTACTATCTGGATCCATGATTGTAACACCACCATCCATGAGCTCGATATTCTTGCGTCGACGAAGAATCTTTTCTGCGCCGGAAAGCTGTACCCGGGAATTGATTCCGAGTGTTGATTCATAGTCATCTGCCGCTACAGCCCAGATTTTTTCACCCTTGTTCTTGAGGATTTCGAGCACATCCGGCAGATAGTACTCGCCCTGCGCATTATCACAGTTGACACTTTCCAATGCAGCAAAAAGCGCTTCAGCCTCAAAGCAGTAAATACCCGAGTTAACTTCTCTAATCTGACGTTCTGTTTCACTGGCGTCCTTGTGCTCAACGATTTTCTCAACGGTTCCCGATGCCGTACGAATGATGCGGCCATAGCCAGTTGCATCCGGCATAATTGCTGTAAGCACGGTCGCCATGGCCCCTGTTGCTTTGTGTTCATCATAAAGTTTTTTGAGTAAGTCACCTGTCAAAAGCGGTGTATCGCCGCAAAGAACCATTACGGTTCCTTTTGCATTTTTGAGAAGACCTGCAGTCTGCTGAACTGCATGACCTGTACCAAGCTGTTCCTTCTGTACGACAAACTCTGCCTGTGCACCAATTGATGCTTTAACTTGTTCCCCGCCAAAACCAACAACAACAATATTCCTCTCTGCTCCAGCTGCCCGCGCAGCATCAAGCACATGCTGCAACATCGATTTCCCGCCAACGCAGTGCAAAACCTTTGGCAAAACAGACTTCATACGAGTCCCCTTTCCCGCAGCTAAAACAACGGTCACCAAATCTGACATATTTCTTTCTCCCCCATTTTAAAACTATTTCTTTTTCTTCGCATTTTTCATTTTCATTACTTCCATACTTGTAAGCAATGTCTGTTCCGATTTTTCCATATGTTCTTCTGCCGCATGCTGTGCCTCAAGAGCATCTCCCTGCGCAATTGCTTCAACAAGATGACGGTGTTCTTCGAGTGTTTCCTTCAGTCGGCCCGGATAGGCCATCGAAGTTGCTCGAAAACGTGTAAGTTGCTCGCGCAGATTGAAAATAATTCCGACAAGACGCGTATTGCGGCTTGCCTGATACAATATGTCATGAAATTCTGTATCTGTCTCAACGATCTTTTCCATATTGTTTTCTTCAATATATTCACCAATCATAACAAGCAAACGCTGTAACCGCTCAAGTTCTTCATCTGTTATACGTTCTGCTGCAAGCCCGCTGGCTAATGAATCGAGCGATGTACGGATCTCAAAAACTTCATTGACATCACGGATTGAAAGGTTTGCCACATACGTACCACGGCGCGGCATCATAATGACATAGCCTTCAAGCTCCAGCTTGCGAATGGCTTCGCGGACCGGAGTTCGGCTAACACCCAGCTCTTCAGCAAGCTGTATTTCCATAAGACGCTCCCCAGGCTTCAGCACACCTTTGCGAATTGCCTCCCGCAAAGTTTCACATACGACTTCGCGCAGTGGCTGGTAACTATCTAATCTGATTGGTGCTAATCTGTTCTCCATGTCCATTCCCTCAATTCCTGCAGACTATTTGCGTCGCGAACACTTTCGCATCCGTGACACTTCTTAATTTATTGGCAATACATATGGCTTCCTCCACCGTTTCAGTTAAACCAAACACCGTCGGTCCACTGCCAGACATCAAACTTGCCATCGCCCCGTATTGACACATATACTTCTTATAATCCAAAATTTCTTCATACTTTTCTATAGTAACACTTTCAAGCACATTACACAATAATTTGCTGATACCTTGCAGACTTCCTTCTGAAAGATATTTTTGCAGCGATTCATTATCCGGATGATTCGCTGTGCCTTTCGCATCATAGTTTTTATAAGCCCAGGCCGTTGATACAGATACCGCCGGTTTCACAAGCACAACACCACATACCGGCATATCCGGTAAACGTTCCAGCACCTCACCCCGCCCGGTAGCCAATATCGTACCTCCCATAATACAAAATGGCACGTCCGATCCAAGCTTTGCTCCCAGCTCACACAGCACCTCATCTGAAAGCTGCAATAAAAAAAGCGAATTAAGCCCTCTGAGCACTGCTGCTGCATCCGCAGAGCCCCCGGCAAGTCCCGCAGCAATCGGTATACGCTTCGTGAGTTCGATATGCACGCCTTTACTTATATGGTAGGTATCAAGTATAAGCCGTGCCGCTTTCCAGACAAGATTCGTCTTATCTGCCCGTAATCCTGGTACATTAATGGTAAGCTCAATCCCCATGGAAGTCTCCGTAAAACGCAGCGTATCAAAAAGTCCGACAGACTGCATGATCATCGCTACCTCATGATAACCATCTGCACGCTTCCCCAGTATATCAAGAGTCAAATTAATCTTTGCATTTGCATTTATTGTTATCATTACGATTAACACATCCATTAGTATAATATGAAACTTTATTCTCAAATGATATCAATTTTTTTCCTATACATCAAGTGCTAATACGGTTTTAAATAATAATTTTATTTTTTTCTTATGTCTATTGACAATTTTTCTGTATTGCATGATAATTATTATCATGTAATACACCCCAACAGGGTATAGGAGGATAAGATGAGAACTGAACGTGAATCTGCTTTGTGCGCACTGAAAATATCCCGTGGGCAGGTCGATGGCATTATTAAAATGATTGAAGACGATCGCTACTGCATCGATATCGCTAATCAGCTTCTCGCTGCCCAATCTCTACTAAAAAAAGCCGAACTTCATATTCTGCAGGGCCATATGCGTCACTGTGTAAGAGAAGCCTGCCAAAACAACGATCCGGACGAAAAAATTGAAGAACTCAACCGTATAATGGAAAAACTTATCACAAAATAAGCATATCCGAAAAGGAGAACCCTATGACAAAATCATTTAAAATCGGCGGCATGACGTGTGCCGCCTGTACACGTCGAATTGAACGCTTTGTTAAACGTCTTGACGGCATCGATGTTGCCTCTGTCAATCTCGCAACAGAAATTCTGCATGTATCCTTCGATGAAAACCTCACAACCGAAGCCGCCATCGAGGCAATCATTATAAAGGCTGGCTATACTGTCATCCACAAAGAAGATTTGAAAAAACAGTCACCTGATAATACGCTCCATACGATTCGCAACCGACTGATCGTATCGCTCATCTTTCTTCTGCCACTTCTTGTTATCTCTATGGGGCATATGGCAACGATGCAGGTTGGTACAGTTTTTCTTCCACCACTACTTGTTCCCGAGACAAACCCACTAAATTTTGCTATGATTCAGCTCGGCCTTACTCTGCCGATTATGCTTATCGGCTATAAATTTTATACGATCGGTTTGCGAAGCCTGTTTCAGCTGAGTCCGAATATGGATTCACTTATCGCGGTAAGTACACTTGCAGCTGTTCTCTATAGCCTTTTTGGTCTTTTGCAAATTGCTGGCGGCGATACAAGCTATACAATGTCACTCTACTTTGAATCTGCTGGCACAATTCTTACGCTGATTACACTGGGAAAATATCTTGAAGCCATTGCAAAAAAGAAAACCTCAAATGCGATACATACACTTTTAAATCTTGCACCTAAGACGGCTCATATCCTGGAAAATGGTACAGAAAAAGAAGTATCTGCTGCGGATGTTATTCCCGGTAATATTGTCATCATCAAACCTGGAGAGTCCTTATCCGTCGATGGAGAGGTCCTTGATGGTCACACAAGCATTGATGAATCCATGCTCACAGGTGAATCTATGCCTGTAGAAAAAACTCCCGGTGATCTTGTATATGGGGCATCTATAAACAAAACCGGATTTTTTAAATACAGGGCAACGAAAGTTGGCAAAGATACAGCACTTGCTCGCATCGTCAAGCTTGTCGAAGATGCACAGGAATCAAAAGCACCAATTTCACAGCTTGCCGATACAGTGTCGGCTTACTTCGTTCCGACCGTTATTGTACTCGCCATTCTTGCCGCCGCCTATTGGGCTTTTACCGGAGCCTCTACGGTCTTCGTGCTCACGATCTTCATCTCTGTGCTTGTCATCGCCTGCCCTTGCGCCCTAGGTCTCGCAACACCGACAGCGATTATGGTTGCTACCGGCAAAGGTGCTGAATATGGTATCCTTATTAAAGGCGGCGAAGCCCTTGAAACTGCACACCATATCGATACAATCGTACTTGATAAAACCGGCACGCTGACAACGGGCGCCCCCTCCATCACTGACATTATTACAGAAGGTATCCTTGATGATACCCTTCTCTCACTAGCTGCCTCGGCAGAGAAGGGTTCGGAACACCCTCTTGGTCAGGCAATCGTACAGTATGCTGTTGATCACAGCCTGCACCTCCATACACTGGCCGCTTTTCAGGCAATCCCGGGTGAAGGCATCGAGGCAATACTGAACAACCAGACGCTGCGTGTAGGAAAGAGCTCTTGGCTGCTGGAACAAAATGTATCAATCAGTAAGGAACTGCAAAAACAGGCAGATGCGTTTGCTGCTGATGCAAAGACACCGGTTTTTGTCGGACTTGGTTCTACCTGTAAAGGCATTATTGCCCTTGCTGATACGATCAAACCTGAAAGCAAGGAAGCAATTGGTCAGCTTTTTGCTATGAACATTGACATCATCATGCTCACCGGTGACAACAGCCACACCGCCGCTGCAATCGGCCGCAAGCTTGGCATCAACCATATCCGCGCAGAAGTCACACCTGCTGATAAAGCCAAAGAAATTCAACTTTTACAGACCCGTGGCCGTACGGTTGCTATGGTCGGAGATGGCATTAACGATGCACCTGCCCTTACGCGAGCAGACGTTGGTATCGCCATTGGAACAGGCACAGACGTCGCTATTGAAAGTGCCGATATTGTCCTCATGCACAGTGATCTGCGTGATGTGGCAAAAGCCATTGAACTCAGCCACGCGACAATGCGAAACATTCGGGAAAATCTTGGTTGGGCATTTGGCTACAACATTCTTGGTATCCCGGTCGCCATGGGAGTGCTCCATTTCTTTGACGGTCCCCTCCTGAATCCAATGATTGCTGCTGCTGCCATGAGCCTGAGTTCAGTATCGGTTCTTGCTAATGCGCTGCGCCTGCGCAACTTCCATTTTAAAAGCTAATTTAAAATCAACAATCAATTTGCTCTTATGGGCTCTAGTAAAGGAGGAAACTATATGAAAATATTTATTGAAGGAATGAGCTGTTCGCACTGCGTCGCTCATGTGAAAGAAGCGCTTAAAGGACTTAATGGCATTACAAAAATCAACGAAGTCAATCTCGAAGGCGGTTACGCTGTTGTGGAGGGAGCTGCTGCTGAAGATTCAATTCGCACCGCAATAGATGATGCCGGATATGATGTAACAAAAATCGAAAAATAGTATTTATTGCAATTTGCAATAGCTTATTTCTGCAACATATAGTACAATTTATTTGTATTATATAGCAGAGGAGAATTTCTATGGAAAAATTTATTTCTTATGAAAAGCTTTCAAAAAAAGCAAAAAAAGCGTATGATTGCAAAAAACGCAGCACCTGGGATATCCTAAGTCCTATCACACGTAAATCGGCAAACACAAAAGCATACAATCGAAAAAAAGCGCAACATTGGAAAGATGATCTTCCCTCTGTTGCGTTTTTTGCTATGCTGTGCCCCGCGGCATAAACGGACAAATAAATCGCGACTTTATATCGTATAATTTTCCTCTAGTTTTAAAAGTTTCTGTTTCAGTTCAATACCACCGGCATAACCGACAAGACTGCCATCTGAACCAATCACACGGTGACAGGGAATCAAAATTGGCAGTGGGTTCTTATTATTTGCGTTTCCCACAGCCCGACTGGCTTTAGGATTACAAATGCTTGCAGCCAATTCTTTGTAAGTACATGTCACCCCATAGGGAATATCTCGCAACGCTGTCCAAACCTTATCCTGAAATACCGTCCCATGATATGCAATCGGAACTGAAAACACCCGGCGCTCCCATGACATGTATTCCTCGATTTCTTTTGCTGCCTGCATAAGCACTTTATTTGTTCCTGAATGCATATCCAATAGCCGACTGCCAAATAAAACCTGCGTCACTGCCTGCTCTGTTGCAACAATTGTCAGCGCCCCGAATCTTGTAGTAATTATTTGATAAAGTTCCATTTCTTTCTCTACTTTCATCGTTTCACCCTCTACATTTCTGCATGAAAAAAAGCAGTATTTTCTTACAATGATTATATCATAAAAGATACTGCTTTTTGTTTTTTTATTTGCCTTTCACTTTACTAAAGTCTTGGCTTCACATCTTTTCATACATCTATATTGCCTGTTTTCGCAAACAAATCATTGCTTTGATCATCATTCCAGACATATTCAATACTTACAGCAATAGCGCTTGCTTTTTCCCTGCCAAACCGATCACTGACAAAACCAAGTGCCATATCGATACCCGCCGACACTCCGGATGATGTATAATATTTTCCATCAATTGACCATCTGGCATGCAGCTGCCAGTCTACCTTTTCATTAAGTCCCTGCACCCAGGCAAAAGCATTCTTGTTAGAGGTTGCCTTTCTTCTATCCAGCAGACCTGTCTTTGCAAGGACAGCTGATCCTGTACATACAGTCAAACAGTATGCTGCATTTTCTGCCATACGGGTAACTGCTGAAAGAAAGTTCACTTCGTTTACCAGCACACGTGTTCCCTGGCCACCCGGCAGCAATACAACTCCACCAGATGCAGCTTTTATTAAAGGTATAGTTTCAACCCGCAAGCCCTGCCTGCTTGTAATAATACCTCCCTGTAAAGAATAATACTGCAATTTATAGCTTTCAATACG
>DCFY01000134.1:0-638 GCA_002315155.1 Megamonas sp. UBA1792 | reverse complement strand
ACAATCCAGGACAGCACATCATGAATCTAAATAATATCCTGTAGAAATCATTTGAAACTTCTTGGAAACCACTTCAAGGATACGTTAGCGCTTGAAAATCTGCATTATTTCTTAAAATAAGCCGGATATTTCTTTTTTAGTTCTTCCATATCCTTCATAACCTTATCAATATGCTCACTCATAACCACGTCTCCGCTCGATCTGTTCTTTGAATCAATTGCAGCAAAAATCGTCTGATGCTGGCCAAAAAGCGTTTCCATTTCATAGGAACCATTTAGCAGGCTCAGCATACGCACACGATTGTAATTCAGACTCATACGCTCAATCATCTGCCAGATACGATGCTTGCCACAGCCTGCAAAAATAATTCCATGAAACCTTCCGTCCAGCTCGAAAAAGCGTTTATTATCTTTTCTTTGCAGGCAAAGCTGCTGCATATAGAGACAATCTTGCAAACTGTACAGATTCTCCTGAGAAAATTCTTTACATGCAATCTGCATGATTGCATGCTCCATCGTATCTCGCAGAAAAATCGATTCACTTACTTGTTCGAGATCAATTTTTGCTACATAGGTCCCTTTTTGCGGAAATATCGTAAGAACACCCTCTTGCGCCAGACGAATACAAGCCTCACGCAC
>DCFY01000076.1 GCA_002315155.1 Megamonas sp. UBA1792 | reverse complement strand
CAACTTTAGAAATGCAGGTAGAAGACTGGAAAAGAGTAATCGACGTTAATTTAAATGGAACTTTATATTGTTGTATGGCCGTTTTGCCGTTGATGATTCAACAAAAATATGGGAAAATTGTCAATGTATCTTCATCTACAGCGAAAACTCCTCATCGAAATGCTTCTCCCTCTTATGGAGCATCAAAGGCAGCTGTAAATTATCTGACGCAGCATTTGGCCTTGGAAATGGCCAAATATAATATTTATGTGAATGCAGTTTGTCCTGGGCCTATAGAAACCGATATGAGTGCACAATGGAATGATGAATATCGTCAACAGATTTTGTCCAGAATACCGCTGGGGAAACTGGGAACTCCTAAAAATGTAGCTGATTCTGTATTGTTTTTAGCCTCAAGTATGTCTGATTTTATAACAGGTGAAACAATTAACATTAATGGCGGCACATATATGAATTAAATATTCAAACATTGTATGTCAATCAATCATAAAGCTGCTATATATGTATCCAGATACTATTAGTAGTAAACAGCAAGTATGGGTATTGTTTATTGAATAGTAGAAAATCATAACAAAAAGATGAGCTTGGGCATATTTACTAATAATCACAAATTTTAATGGGAAAAGTTCACATTGACAGGGAGATTTTCCAATGTTAAAATAGGGACAAATAACAGTAATGACAGTTGAGTAATGGTGCTCATAGATACCGATAGGTATTTATGAGCTTTTTTTGTATCATGTATGATTTGGGGGAAATTAAATAAAAAGCAAAAAGCAAAGACGCTTATTTTAAGAGGTCTTTGCTTTTGTGTTTTTATGGCAGAGAATGGGAGGCGTGACTATGTTTAACATATATAAAATGGAGAAAAAATTTGGTGATCTGGAAGTCTTGAAAAGCATTAGCATGCATATTGATGAAGGCGAAGTGGTCTGCGTCATCGGGCCGTCTGGCTCAGGGAAAAGCACTTTTTTGCGTTGTCTGAATCTGTTGGAAACGCCAACGAGCGGTGAAATTTACTATAATGGAATACTGGTTGACCATGATGTGAATACAAAGAAACTACGGCGCGAGGTGGGCATGGTATTTCAGCGGTTTAATCTGTTTCCAATGTTTACAGTTCTTAAAAATATTACCTATGCGCCAATGCATATTAATAAAATGAAAAAGAAGGATGCCGAGGAATTGGCAATGAGCCTTTTGGCTAAAGTTGGTTTAACGGATCGGGCGAATGCCTATCCTATAACACTTTCAGGAGGACAGCAGCAACGTGTGGCGATTGCCAGGGCTCTGGCGATGCAGCCGAAACTTCTTTTGTTTGATGAACCAACATCTGCTTTAGACCCGGAACTTGTTGGTGAGGTTCTCGGTGTTATGAAGCAGTTGGCCAGTGAGGGTATGACAATGGTCGTTGTGACACATGAGATGGGCTTTGCTCGCGAAGTTGCAGATCGTGTTGTATTTATGGATAAAGGTTATATCGTTGAAGAAGGGAATCCGGCAGAGATTTTCAATAGTCCAAAACAGGAAAGGACGCAGCAGTTTTTAAGTCGAGTTGTAATGGGGGTGTAAAGAATGGATACTTTGATGCAGTTGCATTTTTCTCAAGCAGCACAATATCTGGTGCCTGTTCTGCTGCATGGTTTTGGCGTGGTCGTACAGGCAACACTTTTGGGATTTGTTCTGGCAACGATTTTAGGTATGTTCATTGCCATTGGCCGTTTGTTTGCCTGGAAAATGGTAAAAGGCTGTTTGTATGTGTTTTTGGAAATCATTCGTGGGACACCGTTGCTGGTACAACTTGTTTATATCTATTATGTAGTGCCTTTGCTTTGCAATTTAATCGCATCTGTGTTTGGTGTCAAACTTGATGTGCAGATTGCACCGCTTACAGCTGGTATTGTGGGACTCGGCATCAATTATGGTTGTTATATGTCAGAGGTGATTCGGGGAGCAATTGTGTCAGTAGACCAGGGACAGACGGAGGCGGCTTTGGTTTTGGGCTTTGGTAAATATCAGGCCTTATTCCGTATCGTTTTGCCGCAGGCTCTGCGTAGTATTGTTCCATCGCTTGGCAATTATTTGGTTATGATGGTTAAAGACACGTCTTTGCTGGCTTATGTGGCAGTTAATGAACTTCTGCTCCGAACCCAAACGTTTGCCTCACAGACATTTTTTACGATAGAATCTTATACTTATTTGGCATTGGCTTATTTGGTGATCAGCGTGCCGTTGTCTCATCTCGTTAAACTTGTCGAATATAAGCTGAAAACGGTACGACGTTAAAAGATATAAAAGAAATAGAAACTTTTTGCGATTTTAATTTTACAACAGAGAGGCTGATAGATCATGAAAAAATTTAATAAAAAAATTACGCTTTTAACAATGTTTATTCTGGTGCTGACACTATTAACAGCAGGCTGTGGCTCCGAGAGCGAACCGGCTAAGGAGTCGTCCTCGTCAGCGGCGGCTCAAAATGATCCTGGTGCAAGTAAGACGCTTAACGCTTTACGAGCAAAAGGTGTACTGGTTGTCGGTTCCTCCAATGATGCACCGTTTGCCTATATGGATGTGACGAAAGATACTTTTTCCGGAGTAGACGCTGAAATCATTGGAGAAGTTGCCAAACGGTTGGGTATTGGCAAGGTAGAAATGAAACAAGTGCCGTTTGAAAATCTGCTGCTTGAACTCAATAATAGTACGATTGATATGGTTACAGATGCAATGTATATTAAAAAAGAACGTCTGGATAAAGCCTTGTTTACGGATATCTGGTATAAAGAAGGTGAGGCTGTTGTCGTGAAGGCGGATTCACCGATTCAGACGAAAGAAGATCTTAAAGATAAAGTGATTGGCGGACAAAAAGGCGTTACTTTTTTGGAATTAGCGCAAAAATGGCAATCTGAAGGCAAAGTGAAGGATGTAAAAGTTTTCAATAGTCAGGCGGAACTTATGATGGCGGTAAATACAGGGAAAATTGATGCTTGTATCACCGACGGAATTGTAGCTGCATATACGCTGAAACAAAATACAAACATGAATCTGCGATTATTGACGCCTTATGAAGCGGAAGCCGGTGGTAAAATTGGTGCGGCTCTGCGGTTTGAAGACAAAGACTTTCTTGCAGAAGTTAATAAAACATTAAATGAAATGAGAGCAGACGGAACGTTGTCAGCAATTCTTGAAAAATACGGTTTGACGAAAGATTATATGGTTTTGTCAAATGAGGAAGCAAAGACTGTTAATGTAAAATAAGAGTAAAGTGATTGGGAGGCAGTTTATATGGTTAGTTGTCGAGAGATCATGAATCTTCAGACTCTGGAAAAAACCGAAGTGGTTGCTGGCAGCGGTGGTTTGAACCGCATGGTGCGCTG
The DNA here is from genome assembly GCA_002315155.1 of Megamonas sp. UBA1792. The sequence continues at coordinate 3,609 of DCFY01000076.1, read as the reverse complement.
GGTTCACTTTATAGATCTGCCGGATGTTTTGCCCTGGGTGCAGGGCGGAGAATTATTAATAATTACTGGGATTGGCCTGCAGGGAGGACTGACAGGCCTTGTTCCCTTGGTAAAAGGTGTCATTGAAAAAAAACTTGCAGGGATGATCATTAACCTCGGTCCTTATATTAAATCGGTGCCGTTGGAAGTCATTGCTATAGCGGAAGCAGCAAATTTTCCTTTGCTGACATTGCCATGGGAAGTAAAGTTGGTAGAAGTCATGCAGGAAATATCCAGCTATATTGTTGTCCAGCAGATTGAGAAACAATCGTTGAGCAGCTTTTTTGAACAACTTTTACTAAAACCCGTCGAAACTGAGTTTTCACTGCTTGAGCATGCAGCGGTTTATGGGTATGATCTGTCTCAGCCCCAGCAGGCGGTATTAATTGGATTATCGCATCAAAAGCAGGAAGAAATTAGTGATTTTGTATTGCTGAAAACCCAGCTTGAACAAGTGGCCCGGGATTTTTTTGTTCGCAAAGGTCGTAAGGTGCTGCTGTCTATTTGGACGGATAAACTGCTGTTTTTACTGCCGCAGTCTGCCAGTGCAACGGAACAAGCTAATATTGAAATTGTGCAGGAATTGGTATCGGTATTGAAACAACATTTCCGTGGAGTTTCACTTGCGGCGGGCATAGGATCTCCAGCTAAGTCGCTGACCAGTATTCGTGACAGTTACCAACAGGCCGGCAAGGCTTTGTGGTTTGGTGCATCAACGGTGACAAAAAAGGACGTATACGACTACAACAACCTGGGTATATATAAATTATTGCTGGAGATTCCGCTCGATCGCCTGCAGGCTTACTGCCATGAAATCATTGGAACTTTAGAAGAGCATGATTCGAAATACAAAATGGATTTGATTAACAGCTTGTTTGTCTATTTTGAAGAAACCGGTAATGCAGTAAAAACAGCGCATCGGCTTTTTGTTCATCGCAACACGCTCGATTATCGGCTTAAAAAAATCGAGGAAGTCAGTGGCAAGAAATTGTCGAATTCCTATGATCGGCTGTTGCTGCAGCTGGCAGTAGTTATAGCTCGCCAGCTTACTACAGTTGAAACGACAACGGAAGAATTCGGGTATAAGCGTTCATCTTAATCAATGTGATAATATCCTATAGAAAACCAAAAACAATGGGAAGTTATCACATTGTAAGCAGCTGCTAAAAGGACTATGATATAGACAGATTAAAGTAAAGGTTGTATGGCAAAGGGGCCAATATCCAAACGATCAGAAATCGTTGGATACCGCCCGCTGCCATACAGCTTTTTATTTGTATAGGAGGAAAATACAATGTTGAAAAATGAATTTCCAAGAATTATTACAAAAACGCTTCCCGGTCCAAAAGCATCAAACGTCATCGCCAGAAGAGCGGAAGCTGTTCCAAGTGCAATCCGCTGCGGGTATCCGGTTGTCATAGAACGCGGTGAAGGAGCAATAATCGAAGATGTTGATGGCAATCGCTTTTTGGATTGGATCGGCGGTGTTGGTGTACTGAATATTGGTTTCAGTCATCCGGAAGTTGTTGAAGCCGTTAAGGCTCAGGCTGATAAGTATTTCCACGGAATGTTCAATGTAGTGACGCATGAAGGCTATGTAAAATTAGCGGAAAAACTCAATACACTGGCTCCGGTAAGAGGAGATAAAAAACGAACGTTTTTTGCTAACAGCGGGGCTGAAGCCGATGAAAATGCTGTAAAAATAGCGAAGGCATTTACCAAACGCCCTAATATTATTGTTTTTTCCGGTGCATTTCATGGTCGGACATTGCTGACCATGTCAATGACGGCAAAAAAAGCGTATGCAGATGGCATGGGACCTTTCCCGGACGGCATCTACCGGGCAGAATTTCCTTATCTGTATCGTCGTCCTGAAGGAATGCCAGCAGATAAAGCAATCGCTTATTATGTAAATAAACTTAAAGAAGTATTTGAAAATTGCTCACCGGCAAAACATGTTGCGGCAATGGTTGTTGAACCGCTGCAAGGCGAAGGCGGGTTTATCCCAGCACCATTGGAATGGATCAAAGCAGTACGCCAAATTTGCGATGAACATGGAATTTTGTTAATTGCCGATGAAGTACAGTCCGGGTTCTGTCGTACGGGAAGAATGTTTGCAACGCAGTATTGGCAGGAAGCTGGTGTAGAACCGGACATCATTGCCAGTGCAAAATCAATTGCTGCCGGGGTTCCGCTCAGTGCGATCATTGCGCGTGACGAAATCATGCAGTCTGTTCCGGGTGGTGTTATCGGCGGAACGTTCTGCGGTAATCCGCTTGCGTGTGCAGCAGCACTCAAAACTATTGAAATTATGGAACGCGATCATTTGGCGGAACGTTCTTTAGAACTTGGACAAAAAGTTATGGACCGATACAGAGAATGGCAGGAAAAATACGATGTAATTGGTGATGTTCGCGGTCTGGGTGGAATGGTTGGCATTGAGTTTGTTGAAGACTGCAAGAGCAAGCAGCCAAACGCTGCATTGGTTAACGCGCTCATAAAAGAATGTGCCCAAAATGGTCTTTTAGTTGAGAATGCGGGAATACACGGCAATGTCATTCGCTTTCTGGCACCGTTGGTTATTTCTGACAACCAGCTTGAAGCCGGTCTGGTTATTTTTGAAGACGCGATTAAAAAATGTGCCGGTTATGAAGAAATCAAAGAAAAAAAGTGCGTAGGAGCCTGAGCGGGAGGTCGCAATATGAAAAGCTTTAAGGTAGTTCCTGAAGTGGTTTTGCTAAAATCCTGTCAGGAATTTTGTGAGAGATATCAATTTGGGATGGGCGATCTCGTTTTTGCCAGTGCATCGACGCAATCACGTTGCTTTCCCAAGGTTTTTGGCGAGGCGCTTGTCATTGATTATCGTCAATACGGCAGTGGCGAACCGACCGATCAAATGGTTAATGGAATCTGTCAGGCGATCGGTGATCGTTCGTTCGACCGGGTGTTTGCCATTGGCGGCGGCACAATACTTGATGTGGCTAAACTGTTTGCCCTTAAACAGGTGCTACCGGTTGCCGATTTGTTTGCGGGCAGGATCAAAGCAGTAAAAGATAAAAAACTTATTTTGGTGCCGACAACCTGTGGAACAGGCAGTGAGATGACGAACATTTCCATTTTGGAGCTTACGGAAAAAAAGACCAAGCTTGGATTAGCCGCAGATGCTCTTTATGCCGATGAAGCAGTGCTGCTGCCGGAACTGTTGAAAGGGCTGCCATTTAAGGTGTTTGCTGCCAGTTCGCTTGATGCGCTGATTCATGCAGTTGAATCTTTTACTTCGCCAAAAGCGACGGAGATTACGCAGATGTTTTCCCTGCAGGCTATGGAATTGATTTTGCAGGGCTACCAAAAAATAGTGCGTGAAGGTGAGGCGGCCAGACTGTCACTTTTATCAGAGTTTCTTTTGGCGAGTACTTATGCGGGAATTGCCTTTGGCAATGCTGGCTGTGCTGCTGTCCATGCGTTAAGCTACCCGCTTGGCGCAGCATGTCATGTACCACACGGTGAGTCTAATTATGTGATGTTTATTGAGGTCTATCGGACCTATAAAAGCATTCGCAGTGATGGCAG
>DCFY01000147.1 GCA_002315155.1 Megamonas sp. UBA1792 | reverse complement strand
TTGAAATCCCGCTCTTTTTTATAGATGCAAATAACAATACAGCGGCCTTCACCGGTCTGTACACCAAGCTCCTCAACAAACGCGCAGTTTTTAAATAAATTTGCCGTATGCTTCATAAGTTTATTGCCAAAACCAGAACCATAGCGTTCGATGATTAGATCCATATGTTTAATTGACACTACAAATACTGCATATTGTTTACCCGGCACAAAAAAATTCTCAGGCAGACATTCTTCCAGCCAGCGCTGGTTCGGGCAGCCTGTATTTTTATCGAGGTAAGCAATTTCATTGATATGACGAAGGTGCTTCTTGCGCTCTGCCAGCAGACTTCCCATAAATATAATAATCGTACTTCCTATAATAAGCACCATCGTCAGAACAACTGTCGGATAGCGATAGACAATATCCGTCAAGCCTATATCTGCTGTAGTGAACGATGTGTTTTTATTGACGATACGCAGGATTTCCTCAGCACTTATGTGGTTGATTTCTTTATTTAATATACGTAAAAGCAATGGGTCTGCTCCACAGTCTACTGCCATACTGCCTTGATAAGGAAAGTTTTGTGTATAGCTCGCCTGTAAATTACGATAATTCCCTTGCTGCAGGATTGTTTGCGACAAAAACGTATTGACGAAAGTTACATCCGCGCGTCCGTCTGCCACTGCATCCAGGCACTCCCCTACTGTATCATAATACAGGATTTGTTTCCGCGGATAAAATTTTTCCACATACCCATTTGCATAAAAATAGTTTTTAGCACATGCTACACGCGGCTCTTCTACTTTCTCGTTTTTGCGAACAACTGTCGCATAGCGGGAAAAAATAAACGATTGCGTAATGCGCACATTATTTTGATCTGCCCAGCCATAGTCGCCAAAAAAATTTGCCAGAACATCTGCCTTGCCGTCATGCAGAAGTTTCAAAGCTTCAGTATAGTCCGCCGCCTCTATTGTGCGAACCTGTATCCCAATATCTGATGTAACCCTGTTGATTACATCACCAAGGATTCCTTTTAGTTCACCACCCTCAAAGTAGCAATACGGACGTTGATCACCAGCCGCCACTATGACAAGCTCTCCTTTTCCCTTCAAATAATTTTGTTCCGCATCTGTAAAAAACAGTGGCTGAGCTGCATTATCCATTAAATATTTTCTGTACAGGCGTGTCTGCATCTGGGGATCTGTTGCCTGCATCATAGCTGCTGCATAGTTGATTTCATTCATAAAATCCGGCCTGCCACTATACGCCGCAAGAAAAATCGGCTGTGGATCAAGCATCGCGGCTGCAATTCCTACACTGCTGTTATAGCGGTTCTTCATCGAAATGATTGCGTCAACTTCCCCCTGCTCCATTGCTTTGTTCAGGCGTTCTCTGCTATCATAAGGAACTGCTTTGTACATGAATCCTCGTTGCGAAAAATCATTCAAAACAATCTGTGCGTATGGATTTGTCTCGATAAAGCCAATGCTTATACCATTAATTCCGTTTTCAGCCAGCACATAATTATTTCCTGCTGCCGGCACGACCACTGTCATCTCTACAACACCCATTGACCAGTCAGAAAAAACAAACGTATCCTTATAAGCTGGAAGCTTCGGCACTCCAGCCAATACATCAATTTCTCCCTGCTGCAGCTTTTCTATAAGCTCCGGCCACGCCCCCCCTACATATGTAATCTTCCAGTCTGCGTAGTCCGCAAGTTCCTGCAAATAGTCATACATATAACCACTGCGAAGTCTTCCCATATAGAGAGGAGTGTCCGGATATCCAACGCGGACAGAGTGCGGTGCCGCCTGTGCTGCAGAAAAAAAGGACTGTCCAAAAAGCAATGCAATAAACATTATAAGGAAAAATGTTCCTATCCTTTTCTCGTATTCACAACATTGCATAAAGACGCTCCTTCATAATTCATTTTTCAAACGAACACATACACTCGTCTACTGTCATTCTACAAATAAAACATATATATTTTATTATTCTTTGCAACACATAAAATTCCTTCCAAACTAGTAAAATTTCAATTAAACTATAGACTATTTTATTGTTTAGCTATATAATAAAGTTCGGTTGCAGTAGCAGCCAACCCAAAAGCACTTATTTTATATTTTGTTTTACTTTCGCCAGGCGGTTTCGTCTGGTATTTTTTTACCCGAAATCATTTTTACCCTTTTCCCCTATAAAAATTATAAAACTCACTTTATATAAAAAAAGAGCAGAACTCCAAATTTGAAGTTCTGCTCTTTTTCAACCAATTCGTACAGAATGTACAACCTTATAGCCTTTTTCATCAAGCCGGGCGGTAACTTCCGGCACATTCTGAAAATCGCCGCGGACAACAATTTCATACGTACCATCCGGTTTCTTGCAGGTGATAAGACTATCAATATTAAGTCCAAGTCCGGTGAATACTTCTGCAATTGCCATGACCGTTCCGACCTTATCCTGCACCTCGAGTGTCAGGCGTGTCTTGCCGTCAGCAAGTCCCATAACATCAACAAATGTCTTGAAGATATCCGTTTCCGTAATCACACCGACAACAGAACCGACACTGCTGATAACCGGCATCCCGCCAATCTTATGTGTGCTCATGAGAAGTGCTGCTTCTTCAATCGTTGCATCTTCTTTGACTGAAACGATCTTTGTCAGCATAATATCGCGAACACACATCTTTGCCAAAAGTGAGGTAATCTCATATTTTGCAAGCGTCGTCGCCGGTGATGGTGTAACCTTCATGATTTCCTTATCACTAAAAAACCCGACAAGCCGACCAGCCTCTACTACAGGTAAGCGATGAAAATTATATCTCTTCATAAGTGCCGCTGCTTCATCTACCTTTGTATCGGGTTCAACCGTAATCGGATTCTTTGTCATTCTGTTTGCTACGAACATGTAAATCTCTCCTCTCACAATATGTTTCTACTAGTAGAATTCGCTGACGCCAATAAAACTCCTCTATACAAAATCATATTGCAATAAAAAAAGCAAAAAGTAACAAGCACAC
>DCFY01000141.1 GCA_002315155.1 Megamonas sp. UBA1792 | reverse complement strand
TTTTCTCCTTTCGCCTGTTTTTGCAATTTATCGAGCACATTTATCGCCTCAAGAGGCGTCATTGTCATTATATCAAGTGCCAAAATCTGATCGCTCAACGACGAGGAAAAAAGTGATCCCATAAAATCATCGTTTTCTCCTGCATCTACTGTTTTTAGTACTTTAGCTGTTTCTGTCGCTGTCCCCGTTTCCTCTGCTATATCTGCGCCAAGGGCAACCTCCTTCTCATGTTGCATTTCCAACTGCATAAGAATTTTGTCAGCACGTTCTGTGACCACCTTAGGCAGTCCGGCAAGCCTTGCAACATGAATACCATAGGATTTATCTGCACTACCAGGAATGATCCGACGAAGGAAAATAACTTTTGTACCACGTTCCTTAACAGCTACACAACAGTTCTTTATCTTGTCATCCTCTAAATCCGTAAGTTCATGATAATGCGTTGCAAACAATGTCTTTGCATGAACTTTATTACGTATATACTCGATTACAGCACGTGCAATACTCATACCATCAAAGGTGCTTGTCCCGCGACCAATTTCATCAAGAATAACAAGGCTGTTTTTAGTCGCATATTTCAGTATCTGCGCAACCTCGTTCATTTCCACCATAAAAGTACTTTGACCACTTACAAGGTCATCACTTGCTCCAATACGTGTAAAAATACGATCAACTGGTGAAATTGCCGCCTCACGTGCCGGCAAAAAACTACCAATCTGTGCCATAAGCGTCAAAAGAGCCGTTTGCCGCATATAAGTTGATTTTCCAGCCATATTCGGCCCTGTAATGAGAAGTATCTCACTATCTATGTGATTGAGCCGTGCATCATTTGGTACAAATAAATCACGCGTAAGAATACGCTCAACAAGTGGATGACGACCATCTTTGATATCAATTTCACCATTATTTGTCAGCATCGGTCGAATATAGTTATAGGAACAGGCTGCCTCCGCAAGACTCACAATCACATCGACAACCGCAATCCACTGAGCAGTCTGCTGAATACTGCTGAGCTGTTCCTTAATGAGCTCACGCACTTCCGTAAAAAGCAGATATTCAATATTGACAATTTTTTCCTGTGCCCCAAGAATTTTTGTTTCAAATGCCTTGAGTTCCTCCGTGATATAGCGTTCGGCATTAGCCAGCGTCTGTTTGCGAATATAACGATCTGGTACAAGATCCGTTCCACTATGACGTACTTCAATATAATAACCGAACACCTTATTATAGCCGATCTTGAGCGACTTAATGCCCGTCTTTTCCTTTTCATTCTCTTCCATTTCCTGAAGCATCTGCTTACTGTCATGCGCAATACGACGATATTCATCAAGCTCAGCATTATAGCCCACCTTGATAATCCCACCATCACGTAACGAAATTCTTGGTTCATCAACAATTGCTCGTGTCAAAAGATCTACCATATCATCGTAAACATCAATGCCATTATAACATTCTTGTAAAAGCTGTGCTTTTACACCTGCCATATGTGCCTTGATGCCCGGTAATGATATAAGGGATAACTTCAATGCAATGAGATCACGTGCATTTGCTGTACCGACTTCAATGCGCGTTAATAGACGCTCGAAATCATAGATATCCTTACATCCCTCGCGCAGGAAACTGCGCACGGTGAAATCACTAACAATTTCACCAACCGCATCAAGACGATCATTTATTTTTTTAATATTTAAAAGAGGATATTCCAGCCACTTTTTCAGCAAACGGCTGCCCATTGCTGTTTGTGTAAAATCGAGTACATCAAGAAGCGTATCTTTCTTACCACCATCGCGTAGATTACGCGTAATTTCAAGATTGCGCAAAGTATATGTATCTACAACAAGGTTTTCCGAAGAATCCAGATAAGTAAGTTTGTTGAGATGCGTGAGATCTGTTTTTACCGTCACATGCAAATAATCAAGTAACGTCGCAACAGCAGCCTTTGCTTCGTCCGATTCAGGCCGATTATCCGCATTAAAATGCTGAATGATACGATCATCGATTGCTTTGGAAATTTCATCAAGCTCCGTAAATGAGCAGCGGCTCAGTCGAAGATTCACAAATTCATTGAGATCTTCACGATAAGAAAAATCACCAACAATTACAATTTCCGGCATCATGAGACGATAAAGCTCATCAAAAAGCATTTGTTTTCTATCGGCTCCCTGATAAATGCCATAAAAACATTCGCCAGTTGAGATATCTGCTCCAGCAAGCACAATTTTTTCATTTTTTTCGTAGAGAAGCGCAATGTAGTTATTATTCGCATCCGTTAGTGCAGACTCCGAAAGTACCGTTCCTGGCGTAATGATCTTAATTACTTCACGCTTCGTCAATCCCTTTGCTTTGGGATCACCAATTTGTTCAGCAATTGCTACCTTGTAGCCTTTATTGACAAGTTTATTAATATAAGACTCCGCCGCATGATAAGGAATCCCGCACATCGGAGCCCGATCATGTGCTCCGCTACGTCCCGTCAATGTAAGTCCCAGCTCACGTGATGCGGTCTTTGCATCCTCAAAAAACATCTCATAGAAATCCCCCAGTCGGAAAAAGAGTATTTCATTAGGATGCTGATTTTTTGTTTCTTTATATTGCTGCATCATTGGTGTCAATTCCATATTGCCTATACCTCCATATATGATAAAAGGGCTGTATCCACAGCCCTAATTCTATTTCTCCTGGAATTTTCCCTTAAGTACCCAAGTCTGTGGATGCGTAATCCTGATGTTTACAAGATCACCTGCTTTTTCTATACCGTTTTTATCCCAAAGCACAATTTTATTTGTCCGCGTACGGCCCGTAAATACAGTTTTATCGGTACGACTTGGTCCTTCAACAAGAACTTCCACACTCCGCCCCAGCAAATGTTCATTAATGTCCAGACTGATTTCATTCTGTACAGCCATAAGCTTATGCAAGCGCGCCTTCTTGCAGACATCACCCACCTGATTTTCCATCATCGCTGCCGGTGTCCCCGAACGCTTCGAATAAAGAAATGTATATGCCGCATCATAACGAATTTCTTTGAGAA
>DCFY01000056.1 GCA_002315155.1 Megamonas sp. UBA1792 | reverse complement strand
TTTGCCATTTGTTGGATAGAGGTAGAAACGTTAGTGATTTCAGTTGTTAAGGCTTCAATTGTTGTGACAATAGATTTAAATACTTCATCTGCAGATTTTACAGTTTCAATCCCGATTTTTACACTGTTTGAGCCATTTTGACTGGCTTCGACAGCAGTATTCATATCAAGCTGATTTTTTTTAACAAGTTCAGCAATCTGCTGTGAGGAGCTTTCCGAGCTTTCGGCGAGCTTGCGTACTTCTTCGGCGACAACTGAAAAACCTCGGCCGGCTTCTCCTGCGCGGGCAGCTTCAATAGCGGCATTGAGGGCAAGTAGATTTGTTTGTCCAGCAATATTGGAGATAAGCTCAACAATACTTACGATTTTTTTGGAGCCGTCAGCCAATTTTTGAATGGAGTTTTCGATGCTGCTGGTACTATCTGTGATTTGTTCCATTTGTTCAACAACTTTTGTTATAGAGTCACGGCCACTGTCAATATTTACGGTTGCTGCTTTGGCATCTTTTGCGATTTTTAGTGTTTTTGAGGCTATTTCATTGGCATGATTAGAAATGTTTTCGGATATGCCGTGAATTTGATTAGCAGCCTGTGCCTGATCGTTTATGCCACTGGCGATTGCAGAAATGGATTCAGCGATCTGGTTGGAAGATTCAGCCGACTGCTGCGAACTTGCAGTGAGCTGCTCACTGGCAGCAGCAACCTGTTCAGACTGTGACTGGACTTTATGGACAAGTGTACGTAATGTCTTGCGCATACGGCTAAATCCCTGAGCAAGTTCGCCAAGCTCATCTTCGCGATTAAGTGAAAAATTATTTTCAGAAAGATTTCCATCATTTAATGTGTTGCATTCATCACGAAGAAGAGTAAGTGGTCTTGAAAAGGTTTTGGAGAAATATAGGATAACAAAAATTGCAAGGAGTAAAATGAAAAGTGAAATACCTGCCAGAACCTTTAATAGCATACGGGCTGGAGCATTTGCTTCATCAGAAGGTGCAGCCGTAACAACAACCCAAGTGTTGCCAGCAAGTTCAAATGGCGTAATCGTAGCAATGTTTTCAGTGCCATCAGGTATTGAAAATTTTGTGAAGGATTGTGTATTAGCTGAAACTGCATTGTTAAAGGCTGTAGTAAGACGTGTATCAATTTTTTCATTTGTATCTTCAATCTCAGATTTTGTTAAATTCATTTTTCCGACGAGCTCAGGAACTTTTTCATAGCCGATGACAAGTCCGGAGTCATCAGTTATATAAGTATAGCCATTTTCCGAGGTTTTGATTTCATCAGTATTTTTTGCAAGGTCTTCTATGTTGATAGATGCCATGAGCATACCGGCTAGTTTACCGTTAGTGAATATCGGTTGGACAATCATTGTCATGAGTTTTTGTGAAGTTGAGCCCATGAAAGGCTTTGCAATATACGCTTTACCTGTATCTTTGACTTTTTTGACATATTCACGATCACCGCGTTCGAGATAAGTACCATCATCGCGTAAGGTCTTTCCATCGAGTGTACAATAAAAAGTTTGTGCAATAGAGTCTGCATCTGTTTTGATTTCTTTTAATGCTTGTAATTGAGTGTTTTTATCACCGTTGGCAAATGCTGAATTTCGGCTGGCGGTTTTAAGCGGCAACAAAGTGCTGCTGACCTCGACCTGGATTTGTGCAGCTGTTTGCTGGCTAACACTCTGAGCAATTCTAGCAGCATCGTTATTCAGTGCATTGCTGGCTATATAGTAAGTAATCCCGGATAATACAATAAAGCTGATAATAAATAATGGTAATAAAACAATAAGAAATAAAGTGCGTACATTTTTAAATTGCATAAATCACACATCCTTTGTCGTTTTGAAAAAAATTTTATAGATAAAAACTTTACAAACGAACTATACTCTATATTATAGTGCTGATTGATTTGTATGAAAAGGAAAATTTAGAATGTAATAAAACAAAAAGTCAAAAGGTCATAAAAATAGTTTGACTTTTTGACCTTTTGCTGTATAATAAAAATCATAAAGAAAAAATGTACATGATTCGTGAGAGTCATAGAGGAAAATAGTTAGGAGGAACTTATCATGGGACAGGAAAAATATACGCAAAAAGTTATGGCAGCTTTACAGACAGCACAGCAATCAGCAGCGCTTCATTATCATCAGGAAATTACGGCTGCTCATCTTTTGCTGGCATTTGTCAAAGAATCAGAAGGCTTACTGGATACAATATTTGAGGAATGTCAGACCGATAAGACGATGCTAAAGGTGCGTTTGGAGCAGGTTTTAAAAAAAATACCGGGGGTCAAGGGCCAGGATCGCTTGAGCATGAGTATGGAAATGGTTCGTGTGCTGGGACGGGCAGAAAAGCTTGCGCAGGATATGAAAGATGATTATATCAGTACGGAGCATTTGCTGCTTGCACTTGTTGAAGATGGCGGCGACGATATCGTTCGTATATGCAGTGAATTTGGTTTAACAAAGTCAAAAATCCAGTCGATCATTAAAAAAAATCGTAAGCAAAATGTCACAAATGATAACCCGGAAAGTGGCTATAAGTCGCTGGAAAAGTATGGCCGTGATCTTACAGAGGCAGCACGTCAGGGAAAGCTTGATCCGGTCATTGGCCGTGATGAAGAAATTCGTCGGACGATAGAGATTTTGTCGCGTCGGACAAAGAATAATCCGGTACTCATCGGGGAACCAGGTGTTGGTAAGACAGCAATCGTTGAGGGTCTTGCTCGTCGTATTATTGCTGGTGATGTGCCAGAATCGTTAAAGAATAGAACGCTGTACTCACTTGATATGGGATCGCTTGTCGCAGGAGCAAAGTTCCGCGGTGAATTTGAAGAACGATTGAAAGGTGTACTCACAGAAATAGCAAAGTCGGATGGACGGATTCTGCTATTCATTGATGAAGTCCATACGGTTGTTGGGGCAGGTGCTGCTGAAGGCGCGATGGATGCCAGTAATATATTAAAACCAATGCTTGCGCGTGGTGATCTACGCTGCATTGGAGCAACTACACTTAATGAGTATCGTAAATACATTGAAAAGGATACGGCACTTGAACGTCGTTTTCAACCAGTTATGGTTAATCAGCCGAGTGTAGAGGATACAATCTCTATTCTGCGTGGGCTAAAGGAACGCTATGAAGTCCATCATGGGGTTCGTATCCGTGATAATGCCCTTGTATCTGCAGCAGTTTTGTCGGATCGTTACATTTCAGATCGTTTCTTGCCGGATAAGGCTATTGATCTCGTCGATGAAGCAGCGGCAAAGCTTCGTACAGAAATAGAGTCTATGCCGGCACCGCTTGATGAGGTGCGTCGCAAAATCATGCAGCTGCAAATTGAGGAACAGGCACTACGCAAGGAAACCGATGATGCCTCTAAAAAAAAGTTAGAGCAGATCATCAAGGACAAAGACGCTTTACAAATAAAAGAAAATGAACTCAAAGATAAATGGGAAGGTGAAAAACAGCTCATTTTGCATCTTCGTGCGATTAAGAAGGAAATGGATAACGTTAAAAGTGAGATGGAACAGGCGGAACGCAGGTATGATCTCAATAAGATGTCTGAACTTAAATATGGGAAACTGCCAGAGTTGCAAAAGCAGTTGCAGGAACAGGAAAATGTACTGGCAAGTAAAGCAAAAGGTGAACAGCTTCTAAAGGAAGAAGTCGGTGAAGAAGATATTGCCAAAGTTGTAAGTCGCTGGACGGGCATTCCTGTCGCGAAGATGATGACTGGAGAGCGCGAAAAGCTTATGCATCTGGAGACCATTCTTCATGAACGTGTTATTGGACAAGATGAGGCTGTACGTGTTGTCAGTGAAGCCATCCTGCGTGCACGTGCTGGTATAAAAGATCCGAATCGTCCAATTGGTTCATTTATTTTTCTTGGACCGACGGGTGTCGGAAAAACTGAATTGGCAAAGACTCTCGCAGAGGCACTCTTTGATGATGAGCGCAGTATGATTCGTATTGATATGAGCGAGTACATGGAAAAACATTCCGTATCTCGTCTTATCGG
>DCFY01000136.1 GCA_002315155.1 Megamonas sp. UBA1792 | reverse complement strand
TGATCATGAGTCTGGAATCCGTCTTTGGGGCATTATCGGGCTGGCTCCTGCTGCATGAGGTCATGCAGGCAAAGGAAATTAGTGGTTGTCTGCTCATGGTCCTAGGGATGATAATCACGCAACTCGGTGGATTGAGGAAAAAGAAAAGTTTTCAGAGGCGAATAACAAATGAATGACAAAGTGTATTTTGTACATTTGAGCGGGAAAAAGTGTTTTTCGTTGCAAAAACAAGATGTATAGAGTATAATAAATCTAATGTTCATTTTGGGTAATTAGTAACCTAAAAAATCATGAGGAAGTGTTTTGATTGAAGTTTGACGGTGTTAAAATCATCCTCGTTTGCTTATCGGTAATGTTCTTTACAGCGTTCTGAGTCTAGGAAAGAATCAGAGTTGCGATGCTTTTTAGCAAGGCCTGATAAAATGGTCTTGCTTTTTTTTTGCTTTCAGGAAAATATGAGAAGGAATGAAAACATTGATAGCGAAGTAAGTATAAGATATGTTTATTGATTTTTTAAATAATTGTTGAGTATATAGGACAAAACGAAAGCTTTACGTTGTATGGAGAAGGAATATCATGTTTGTTCTGCGAGAAAATGAAATTTCTTTAGGTGAAATAGTTGAATATGCAAATGATAGAGGGGAGGCATTTTTCTATGGCAGAGGGTGACATGGAAATAAGGAAGGCCGTTGTAAAAATAAAAGTAATCGGTGTCGGTGGTGGCGGAAATAATGTTTTAATGCGTATTGCCGGAAAGAATTATTTGGATATAGAGCTTATTGCAATCAATACAGATGCATCACAGCTGGGAACCATGCAGAATATTGGTGTGAATACATTGCAGATTGGTGTCGGAATAACGAAAGGTCGGGGCACGGGGGGACAGATGCAAGTTGGTGAAGAAGCAGCACTTGCCGATGAAGAAAAGATTAAGGCAGCTATCAGTGGAGCTGATCTTGTCTTTGTTACAGCAGGTATGGGTGGTGGTGTTGGTACAGGTGCGGCACCCGTTGTTGCACGCTTTGCAAAGGAACTTGGTATACTTACAATCGGGGTTGTAACGGTGCCGTTCTCATTTGAAGGCTCGCGCAAAAAGCGTATTGCTAATGAGGGGATTGTCAGGATGAGGGCACATATGGATGCACTCATTGATGTACATAATGATAATCTTTTAAAGTTGCAGGAAAATAAGAAAATAACAATGATTCAAGCCTTTGACATGGCTGATGGAATTCTAAAACAGGCTATTCGGTGTATCTCAGAACTTATTTTAACGATTGGTGTCATCAATGTGGACTTTGCTGATGTGAAGTCAATTTTTCAACAGAGTGAAAGCAGCGATGCTTTGATTGGTATTGGTGAAAGCAGCCGTGGAGCCATTGAAGCAGTACAACGTGCAGTGGAAAGTCCTTTGATTGAAAAATCGCTTGTGGGCGCGCGAGGAATTATTCTGAATCTCAGCGGTAATGCAAATATGAGCCTTTATGAGGTCAATGAAGCAACAAAATATATCTATGAAAATACACATCCTGATGTGAATATTATTCTTGGAACTGTGGTGGATGAGGAGCTTGGCGACAGAGTAAAGGCGACGATTATCGCAACAGACTTTGTGAATGGTACGGTGATCAAGGAAAAGACCGCAAAAGAGCCGGACAAAGATACAAATGTATCCGGTGTATTTGGAATCGGGACACCGGATTTTATGAAACCGCAGGCAAGGTCTGAGGTACCGCAGTTCAAACCAGTATCAGAATTGTGCGTGCCCAGTTTTAAACCGCGCATGAAATAAAATTGTAGGGAAATGAAGGGAGTTGTCACTAGGCAGCTCTCTTTTGATTTATTAGGAACGAAGAATGATTCGGGGAATAAGCCTTGTGAGGGAGCCAGGATATAGTTGCCATAAAGTACCATTCATATTAAAATAATAAATAGATATAATGAAGAAAGATGAGGCAGAGAGAATGTTAGATCAATTTTCCCGGACGGAGCTTTTGCTTGGAACGGATGCAATGAAGAAATTGGAAGGATGTAAGGTCGCTGTTTTTGGGGTGGGTGGTGTTGGATCATTTGTGGCAGAGGGGCTGGCACGCAGCGGTGTCGGCCATATTGTGCTTGTGGATGATGATCTTATCTGTCTGACAAATGTCAATCGGCAGATTCATGCGACGACGAAGACTGTGGGCAGAGTAAAGGTTGATGTCATGAAGGAACGTATACTGGAAATCAATCCAAAAGCAGAGGTAATAACTATTCAAAAATTTTATCTGCCAGATAATGCAGCAGAGTTCTTGGAGCCGGACTATGACTATATTGTTGATGCAATTGATACGGTTACTGGAAAAATCGATCTTGTGTGCAAAGCCAGGGAAATGAAAATTCCGATCATCAGCAGTATGGGTGCCGGAAATAAGCTTGATCCGACGCAATTTGAGGTAGCGGATATTTATCAAACGAGTGTCTGCCCACTGGCAAAGGTTATGCGTAAAGAACTCAGAACACGTCATATTGATGCCCTTAAGGTTGTTTATTCAAAAGAACAACCTATAAGACAGGCAGGCAAAGGTGGCTGCGGGAAAGAATGTATTTGTCCAGCGGGCAGTGTGCGCAACTGTGATATGCGGCGTTCGGTGCCGGGAAGTATTTCATTTGTGCCATCGGTGGTCGGACTCATCATTGCGGGTGAGGTCATTAAGGATCTCGTGCATAAAGAGCTTGAAAAGAAAAATAAAGAGGAATGCATAGACTAGGGAGGCATTTTATGCGTGTTTCAGTTTTAGGATGCGGTCGATGGGGAAGTTTTCATGCCTGGTATGCAAATTATATTGGTCATGATGTTATGATATGGGGACGTGAGGGATCACATCATTTTGATGTACTCAAGGCAACACGGCAGAATGAGTACCTTACTTTGCCGGAGGAGATTGTGCTGACACAGAATCTACAGGAGGTCTTGAACTTTGCAGATACGATTATTATATCCATCAGCTCACAACAGCTGCGTTCGTTTGGAAGGCAGCTTGCAGCTCTGGGCGGATTGAAAGATAAGACTTTTGTGCTTTGTATGAAGGGGCTTGAAATTGGCAGCGGCAAGCGTCTTTCGGTGGTTTTGCATGAAGAAATTGGTATGGATAAGCATGTTGCTGTCTGGGTAGGGCCCGGGCATGTACAGGATTTTATACGGGGCATACCAAACTGTATGGTTGTCAGTTCGAATATACCGGAACAGGCAAAGCAAATCGCTGAGAAATTTGGCAGCACACTTATTCGTTTTTACTATGAACAAGATTTTCTCGGCGTGGAAATTGGTGCAGCAGCGAAAAATGTCATTGGTCTTGCCGCCGGAATGCTGGATGGTATGAACTATGCAAGTCTTAAAGGAGCTCTTATGGCTCGCGGTACGAATGAGTTGTCACGGCTCATTGTGGCAATGGGTGGTGATGCAATGACGGTCTATGGACTGAGTCATCTTGGTGATTATGAAGCGACACTCTTTTCACAGAATAGTAATAATCGTCGATTTGGTGAAGATCTTATTGCTGGAAAACCGTTTATGAAATTGGCGGAGGGTGTCTATACGGCAGAGGCGCTTATGAAGCTTGCAGCAAAATATGATATTGATCTGCCAATCTGTAGGGTTGTTTATGCAATTGTGTCACAGCATAAGAACCCGAAAGAACAACTGGTTCAGCTTTTTTTGCGGCCTTTTAAGGCAGAGCGAGTGCAGGAGGATCATACAAGTTTTCTGTAAGCTGACAAAATCCAGGAGAAATAGGTATATGGAGAGAGTATATAAAATATGGAATGATGCCATACTTGATGAAATTATAAAAAAACACAACTGCTGTACAAAACTGATAATTTCAGTTTTGTACAGCAGTTTTTTGCTATAAAATATGTAAGAAAAACTAAAGATCTTGTATATAAATGATATTTATAAAATGATACAATTAATACTGTAAGCGGTTACAGAATAAATAACATTTGAATACAGTAAAATTTGTGAATATTTATTTGTAATAGATTATTGCAGAAAGTGAGGCAATGCAATGCAGTTCATGTGGGATGAAAAATTTTATGAGAGTATTGTCAGGAAAGTTGAGAGGGCAACGCAGGCACGAAAATTTTTTAGCATATATGATATTACTATGCTGCGCTATGAAAGACTTGTCCATAATGTTAAGGAAACATATCTGGTACATCCGGATGGTCCTTATCAGGGAACTAAGGCTGCACTGAAAAAAGATAAGGTCTATCAGAGTAAAAAACTTATCCACAAAAGGAAAACTGTAAAGTTTTACGGTGATGCGATTCGTGCAGCAATCGAAGATGCTTGCGAAGCTGGTGGTGGAGTTGTTTTTATACCAGATGGCATTTACTATACAGGGGCTATCGAGATGAAATCAAATGTTGAGATTCATCTTGCCGATCATGCGGTCTTGAAGTTTATACGAACGAAGAGTAATGAATTTTATCCTATAAAGTTTAGTCGTTGGGAAGGTGTCGAGTGTATGAACTTTTCACCATTTATTTATGCCAATCATGTAGAAAACATTGCGATTACAGGAAACGGTACACTTGATGGTGCAGCAGATGAGTTTAACTGGATGCCATGGAAATTTGGTTATTTTGGTGAAGCAGATCAGCAGATCGAGCGTGGACGGCTGTTTGCTCTTGGGGAAGAAGGAACGCCGGTAACCGAACGGGTCTTTGATGATCAGGTATCAACATTGCGCCCACCGTTTATTCAGCCGTATGCATCGAGAAATATTCGTATAGAGAATGTCCATATCATTAATTCACCATTTTGGGAAATTAATCCGGTGCTTTGTGAAAATGTATGTGTTCGCGGCATTCATATTGAAACGGATCTCTACAATAACGATGGTATTGATCCGGAATCATCAAAGGATGTACTTATTGAATCATGTTTTTTTCTTACAGGGGATGACTGTATTGCAATAAAGTCAGGTCGTAATAATGATGGCCGCCGCATTCATGTGCCAACAGAAAATGTTGTTATTCGCAAAAACCAATTTGCCAATGGACACGGAGGTATTACGATTGGCAGTGAAATATCGGGTGGGGTGAGAAATATATTTGCTGAGGGCAACTATTTTGATAGTCCAAATTTGGATTATCCAATTCGTTTCAAGACGAATGCACAGCGTGGTGGCCAGCTTGAAAACATTTATGTGCGGAACAGTCGTGTCAATAAATCGAGGGTTGCTGTCGTGTATGCAGATTTCTTCTATGAAGAAGGAAGAAAAGGTGATTATCTGCCACGACTCAGAAACATTACAGTGGAGAACTTCAAGACAATTGAAGGCGGCAGTATCGACGCGAAGTATGCGTTTTATCTCAAAGGGTTTACCGATGCTCCCATTGAAAATATTACGTTCAAGGATATGGTTCTTTGTGGTGTCAAGGGCCGGGCAATATTTCAGAATGTCAAAGACTTGTCATTCCA
The DNA here is from genome assembly GCA_002315155.1 of Megamonas sp. UBA1792. The sequence continues at coordinate 5,175 of DCFY01000136.1, read as the reverse complement.
AAATGTATCTTTAAATGGGATTGTTCAGGGCGATTGTCTGTTTAATGTCGGTGATATACCGCAGGGCGAAGAAATTGCATTGCAGAAATAAAATAAAATATTAGAGCATTATAAACAAAAAATAATATAAATTTTAGAGGAGAGAAAAATATGAAAACGAGAAAAGTCACATGGTGGAACGTACTGGGGTATGCTTGTTTGAACTTTCTTGGCGGTGGGACACAGGCGTTATCATCGGCATTTTTGATGTTGTTCTATACAGCTGTTTGCGGTATTAGCCCGATACAGGCCGGTCTTATCTTTACAATTGCCCGCCTTCTTGATGCACTAGGTAATCCGATTATGGGCTATATCAGTGATAACTTTGGGCGAACATGGCTTGGCAAGAAGTTTGGAAGACGGCATTTCTTTATTATGCTGGGGATTCCGGGAGTGCTTATCACATATCCGATGCTCTGGCTTTCTGGTCATACGTTTACATTTTATCTCATTGCAAATATACTTTATGAAATGGTATTTACAATGGTAATTGTTCCTGGACCAACGCTTCCAGCTGAAATGACACAGATTGCTTCTGAAAAAACGAAACTTGTGTCGGCAAAACAGTATTGCGGTACATTTGCCAGCACGATTGCTCTTCTTTTTCCTGCAGCTTTTTTCCAGCTGCTCGGTGAAGGCTCTGTTGATGCCTATTTCTATACAGGCTTATCTTATGCAATCATAACGGCTATTTCTCTCGTTGCAGTATATTTTCTTACTTTTGAAAGAGCTCCTGAAGATATCGTTTATGCTGAAAAGATGGGAAGCATCCATCATGTTGTTGTTAAAATGTTTAATGATATCTTTGCTAGTATGAAAATTCGTGCATTTCGCATTCATTCAGGAATGATGCTTTTAATTGGTATTTATAAAAATCTTGCAGCCGGTGTATTTACTTACTATGTAATCTATGCGCTTATGTTGTCAAAGAGCGCAACGTCCGTTATCACAAGCTTTGCAACGTTGGTTTCCTTTATTGCACTGGCAGTATTTATTGCGTTATGTTACAAATATGGCGGTCCTGCAGCTTTTAAGGTCGTTGGTATTATTGTAACACTGTCGTTGGTTGGCTACTTTGTGCTTTTCCAGGGAAAAATTGGAATGGAAGAAAACATGGTCATCGTATGGCTTACGGTTCTTGCGATTATTAACAATGTTGGTAAAGCTGGTGCGGATTATATACCGGTATTCCAGCTTCCATTCATGGCAGATATTGATGAAGCTGTAACAATGGAAAGACGTGAAGGTATCTTCACCGGAGTAAATGGTCTTCTTTCCAAAGTAGCATCTGCAGCAGAAGGTTTTCTCCTTGGTGTTGGTCTTGCTTATTTTGGTTTTGAAAAAGGTGCTGGGGCACAGACGGCAAGTGCTATTGACGGTATCCTTGTCATGACGATCGCTGTACCAATTGTTCTCTGCGTGGTTATATGGCTTATCTCACGTAATCTTAAACTTACGAAAGAAACACATAAACTTCTTGTTGATGAAGTTCATAGAATTAAAGATGGTGGAAGTATGGCTGATGTAACACCAGAAACAAAAGCAGCGGTTGAAGATCTTACTGGTTGGAAATATGAAAAATGTTTTGGACACAATGATCTGCTCTACCATGAAAAGAAAAAAGAAATTGTAGTGTGAAAAATCAATAGGTATCTGAAATTCAGCAGGAGCATCAAATAACTCCTGCTGAATTCAGGTAAAGCAGAAAACTGGTAAAAGAAACGAGGTATACTTTTATGAAAAACTATGCAAAATGGATGGCAGATTCCGTCATTGCCCGCAAAACAGACCTGACAAGCTATTGGGCTTATGAATTTGGACTTACACTTGATGGTATAGCTGAAGTGTGGAAACAGACAAAAGAACAAAAATACTTTGATTATATTAAAGCGTGTATGGATACATTTATTCAGGATGATGGTTCAATTCGCGGCTATCGTGTAGATGAGTATAACATCGATCATTTGAATAATGGGAAGATATTATTGACCATCTACGAACAGACACATGAAAAAAAGTATAAGCTGGCACTTCAGCTTCTGCGCAGCCAGATTGCGAAGCATCCGAGGACGAAGGAAGGCGTATTCTGGCATAAGGAAATCTACCCGGAACAGATCTGGCTTGATGGTCTCTATATGGGTGCAACGTTCTATGCAAAATACGTTAGCGTGTTTGGTGACAAGGCAGAGTATGACGACATTGCCAAGCAATTTATTATTGCCCGTAAGCATACGCTTGATCCCAAAACGGGTCTTCTTTATCATGCCTATGATGATGCAAGAGAACAACCGTGGGCCGATAAGGTGACAGGGTTATCCAAGCACTTTTGGAGTCGCTCAATGGGATGGTTTGTCATGGCTCTTGTTGACACACTCGAACAACTGCCACCAGAGAATACGTATAGAAGAGAAATTCTGCAAATTTTCAACGATACGATACAGGCACTTATCAAGGTTGCCAGTCCAAAATCTCATGTCTGGTATCAGGTACTTGACTGTGGTACTCGCAAGGGAAATTATGTCGAAGCCTCTGGTTCGTCGATGATTGCCTATGCTCTTTTTAAAGGTGTACGCCTTGGCTATCTTCCAGAAGCAATGCGTGGTTTTGCGAAAAAATCTTATGAAGGTCTTCTCGAGGAATTTATCCTTGCAACACCGCAGGGGACGATTAATCTTAATAAAATATGCTTTGTAGCCGGTCTTGGTGGTAAGCCAACCTCTGCTTATGGCGAAAGAGATGGCTCCTATGCATACTATATCAGCGAACCAATTGTTTGCAATGAACCTAAAGGTATCGGTCCATTCATCTTGGCAGCTGCAGAATATGAAGGAATTAGGCAGTAAAGCAAAATTTATCTGTGCATGAATTGGCTTCAAACGTACTAGAAATTTTCTGGTATTGGATTGTTTAAATTATAAAATTTGCTTACTGCAAAAAAAGAGCGTTTATAATTTAAAATGTCAAAAGATATGCAAATAGAAAAACTGTATGGGTATGAGAAAACCAATATACAAGTATCAAAAAATGTGCAGCAGCTGCTGTAGAATATAGTATGTAGGGACTGCCTTAAGGGCGGTCTTTTTTTTGGAGCAGATTCAGTACAATTGATCATAGAACGTCAGTTTGCGATTTTGTATATTCTTTTGATAAGATTGTGTGGATTTGCAAATAATAGGAGCCTATTTACTAAGAAAGCATGTCTATTTGTCTATTGAATTAATTGTTGTTTTTGTATATTATTAATATAGGAGTTTGTATAATAAGGCACGCCAATATAGGATGAAATAAAATTTAAAATAGGGATGACGATCATGAAACAACGCTATAGGATTCCGTCGGGAAGTATACTGCGACGCAGCAAGTTCTTATTTGATGTTTTGAAAAGGACAAGTGATAATTATATATTTGTCCATGATCTAAAGGAAGATCTTTCGATGTTATCACCAAATCTTATTGCAGATTTTGACTTGTCGGGAGAGATTATTAAGGGAATGGTGCTCAGCTGGAGCAGGCTTATACATCCTGAGGACAAAGAGGAGTTTGTCAGGGATATAGAGGCGCTTCACAGAGGGCTCAAATGTGAGCATGATATGGAGTATCGGGTAAAGAATCGTCGGGGGGAATATGTTTGGATACGTTGTCGTGGCAGGGTCGTAAATGATGCGGAGGAAGTACCCAGTTTTTTCGGTGGTGTCATGACGCGTATGGGGCAAAAAAATCAGGCAGATAATATTACAGGACTTTTAAATAAGTATCAGTTTGAGCATGCTGTTAAGATCGCTCTTAATGAATATCGTGCTACAGGCCAGGGCGGCGTGCTCATGGTATTCGGGTTGGATAATTTTAAAATTGTCAATGAAACGTACAACCGCTTTTTTGGTGATCAGGTCCTCAAATATGTCGCGCAGCGCATAGAAAATATTTTACCGACAGCATTTACGCTCTACAAGCTTGATGGTGATGAATTCGGGATCGTATATCCAGGGGCAACAGTATCCGATGTAGAAGAGTTCTTTTGTAGTGTGCAGCGATGTATGATGCGTCCGCAGGAAATTGATAATAAAATGTATTTTTGTACGGTTTCAGCCGGGACGGTGTTTTATCCGCAGAGTGGCAAGGATTATCTTGTTCTTCATAAGCATGCGGAAGCTGCACTTGATATGGCAAAGCGCAATGGTAAGAATAAAAACTGCCTTTTTACTAAGGAACATTATAATCGCTGGGTGCGTTCCATATCCATGAGGGATGCGCTTATAAACAGTGTGGAAAATGGCTGCAGGGATTTTAGCCTTTTTTATCAGCCACAGGTAGCTGGTTGTGAACGTCATATTATTGGGGCAGAAGCTTTATTGCGTTGGAAAAATCCAAAAGGGCGGATGGTAGCGCCGATGGAGTTTATTCCTATATTAGAGGAAACAAAGATCATTATTCCTGTAGGAAAGTGGATATTTGAAGAGGCTGTCAGGACATGCAAGGAATGGCAGAAATATATACCGGATTTCAGGATGAGTGTGAATGTTTCCTATGAACAGATCAAAGATGGGACCTTTAAAGATTTTGTCTGTGAATGTATCGCACAGTATGAAATAAAGCCACAGACAATTACTCTGGAGCTTACAGAAAGCTGTATTGTTTCGGATTGGAGCTTTGTAAATAAACAGTTTGATTTTTTCCGGCAACAAGGCATTAGCATTGCAATGGATGATTTTGGTACAGGGTATTCATCACTTGGTTATTTAAAAAACTTGTCCTGCAATATTGTAAAAATTGATCGGAATTTCGTTAAGGAAATTCTTTTGAATACATTTGATCGTCAACTTGTTGAGTATACGGTTAAACTTTGCCATAGTGTTGGTATGCTGGTTTGCATCGAAGGTGTTGAGGAGATGGCAGAATACCATCTTTTGACTGATAAATGCAATGCGGATATGATTCAGGGGTATTTGTTTGGTCATCCGGAATCAAAGGAAGACTTTGTTCGAAAATTTATTGTAGATAAGGAAATTTTACAGGTAGGAGTATAGATAATATGTCACGAAATAAAAAAGAAATAGAGGATATTACATTACTGGGGCAGAAAAATGTAAAATACGGGTATGACTATGTGCCAGAAATGCTGGAAACTTTTGATAATAA